>JAFUFE010000149.1 GCA_017470085.1 Treponema sp. | reverse complement strand
TTAAATAAATTAAACGGAGACCAGTATACTTGAATTAAAGCAAAACAACAAGCCAGACGGCGGTTATCCGGCGAAGGACGAACTGGCGGCCGAACGTCGTTGCTGTGACGGTGCACGAACCGATAGCATGTAAACCAGTGCGCTCCTAAGGGCACCTCGTCTTACCCCGGATGCGGAGGGCGAAGTTTCCAAACACGTACAGCGTGTTTGGAAATGAAGGCATCGGCCGGAACCCGGAGCAGCCGGTTTTCAGAAAAAATTTGGTCCTCCACTGGAGAAGGCAGTTTATACAAATGCAGAAAAAATTATTGTTTTTGTGGATTTTATCAGGAGCGCTACATCGATTTGCTTTATTATTTTTATTTAGTGTGATAAAATTACTGCGGTTATTTTTGTGTGACCTCTGGTACCGTACTGGTATTGAATATACTTATGGATAAATGGTGTTTGCATTATGGAGGATACTATGCGGAGAAGAAATGGCGCGTCGTTGTGTATTGCAGTCGTTGGTGTGGCAGCCGCCGTGTTCACTGTTGCCTGTCAAGCAAAAACAGTGCGGGCAACGAGATATACTTCTTCGTCGGACACGCCAACGATTTCTCAGTTGGGTGACACAGTCCGCGTTTCTGCGGGCAATTTTTTTACGCCGAACTACACGCCGGCGCTGCCAGAAGAAGCGGCTGAATCTGAGCGCGTTTCTGCACGCAGTCGTGAACCGAGCGGTCGTTCTGAAAGTACGAGCGTTGTTCCGGGGTTGCGGGAACTTTCGCGCTATCAGACGTCGTATCATCCGGAAATTACGACATCGGCCAGTGCGCCGGCACTGCAGCAACCGGCAGTTCAGGGCGGCGTGACGACAAGTACCGAACCGTTTACGGTGGTGGATTGGGGGCCGCAAGATGAAGTCCCTGCGGCTGTGTGGCGACCATCGTTTTATGTGCTGTTTTCAGAACCGGTTGTTCCGCTTGCGGCGCTCGGCACGCCGTCTGATACGTCGCCGTATATGACGGTGACGCCTGCTGTCAAAGGCGTGTTCCGCTGGTACGGCACGAGCATGTTGAGCTTTGACGCGACGGAAAATGCAGATCCGTTACAGATGTATACGATTACCGTTGCTGACAGCGTTAAATCAATCGGTGGAAAAACAATATCAGGCACCAAGACGTTTTCAACAAAAGCCCAGCCGCTGAAAATTCGTTGGCTATCTGCAGGGTATGATTATGCACGGGAACACCGCGTACGCATTGATCAGGATGACGTACCGCCGGCTGCGGCAAAAACAGTGCGCGTACAGTTCAACTATCCTGTTCAGGCGGCCGCGATTGCGTCGGCATCTCGGATAACAATCAATGACACGCGGGCGCGTTTTACGGTGCGGCAAGAGAACACAGATACGGTGACGTATGAAATTGCTGATACAATTCCGCCGACGGCAAGCGTGTACCTGTCCGTTGATCAGCCGACCGATGCGCTCGCGGAGCCCGCCACGGCATCGTTTCATACGATACAGCCGTTTGCTTTTAAATCATATTACGAAGAAGAAACGCACGGCAAATACACGAATCCGGTGCGGTTGATTTTTTCCCACCCGCTCAATGCAGACACTGTGTATCAGGCGATTACTGCGCAGCCTGACATGCGTGTTACCCGCGACAACATTGAAGTGAACGGGAATATTGTACGCGTGTACGGATTACCGGTAACGTTTAATTCAACGTATACATTGGCTATTTCAGATTCCATTCGCGATATATACAACAGGAAATTGACTGCGGCGCGGACAATTTCTATTACGGTGCCGAACGCTGCAGGCTCCGCGCGGTTTCTCAATAGTGGGGCAAAGATACTTGAGGCGCAGTTTCCTCACCGTATGGTATTTGAGTATCAAAATATTTTGTCTGATTCACTGTATTCTGTTATAGGAACCACAACGCCGCTGCATGACGGCCGGTGGAACGATCCATTTGATATAGATACCAGCGACAACAAAATAACGCTTCCTACAACGCCGCAGAATGAGCGTATTTTTCACGTGGTTGATCTCGACCAATACTTGAATGATGGGCGCGGGATGATTCGCTTTGATGCCCGCATCAAAATAGCACGCACACCGACGCAGTGGGATGACCGTACGTCATATACTGTTTCTAATACGACGACGGTACAGGTGACTGACCTCGGAGTGACCGCCCGGTGCGGCATCAATAAAGTGGTCGCATTGGTTACGAAACTTTCTGACGGAACGCCGGTGGAAGGAGCAACTGTGTATATGTGCACAACCGATGCTGACATCGGCCGCGTGCTTACAGGAAAACAGTTCCCCTCCGCAGTGACCGGGCGCAATGGACTGGCCGTCATCGATCTTGATGAAACATGGGCGTATTCCTTTTATAAGAATAATTCCCGCTATTCGATTGCGCTGCTTGCCGTGTCCGGCAATGACATGGTGACGTACGACATGACAAGCCACAATCCGTGGCGCAACGGTATTTGGTCGACGGGGGAGGCCAAAGGCGCACTTGAAGTGTACGACCGCGTTTTTTTGTTCAGTGACCGCGGTCTGTATAAGCCGGGCGAAACCGTGTCGTTCCGCGGCATTGACCGTATGCAGGCGCTCGGAAATTTTATACCGTATGAGGGCGCCTTTACCGTTGAATTGCAAGAAGACTGGGGCTCGGAAGTTTTTGGGCGCATACAGGGAACGACAAGCGGTTCGGGCGGTTTTTTCGGGGCGATTACCATTCCGGAAGACATTGAGCCGGGAAATTACGTATTAAAATATAAACGGGATGATGGCAAAGTTATCGGCAGAACTTCTATAAACGTGGCATTCTTTGAACGCGTTCGTTTTCAAACTGCGCTATCTATGCCAGAGACACCTATCATAGCGGGTGAAAGAATCCAGGCAACGCTGTCCGCATCGTATCTTGCAGGCGGGGTACTGGCGTCGGCGCAGTATAGCAACAGCTGGTTCCGTGAGCCGTGGTATTTTTCACCGAACACCACGGCACTGAAACAATACACATTCGGCCCAATCTATACGAACGAAAATCGTGTGCACCTGATGCGCAGTAACGGCACGCTTGATGCACGCGGTACAGCAATGCTTTCGTGCGATACGACCGGCGGCAGCATTAAGGGAACACCGTATTGGTACCGGGTATCTGCCGATGTTACTGACGTCAGTAATCAGACCAT
>JAFUFE010000148.1 GCA_017470085.1 Treponema sp. | reverse complement strand
CACCGACGCGATGAAAAAAGCAGGCCTTCCGGTTGTCACTGACCCGACATACGGCATGAGCGACTATCCTAAAAAATTCATGTCTCCTGCGAATGAGCCTGTCTACGTTGTTGAAGGTTGGGAATACTCAAAGTTTGTCGGCGAGCTCTGCATTCAGTTTGATGCGCACGGCATTGTGACCAGCATTGAAGGAAGGCCGCACGTGCTCGTTCATGACACGTGGTTTGAGCGTCGGGATAGCGCCAACAAAAAATATAATCCAAGCGGCGCGGAAAAAGACGACATCATCGCCGAGCTAAAACGGTTGCCCTTTGTGAGCATTGCGCGCGCAGATGAAAATGCCGCCCGTGTCCTTGAACAGTTCAAAAAAGAAAAAGAAGCGCTCGGAAGCGAAGTCGTTGGCTCTATCTCCGGTAGCGTTATGCCCGGCGGCACCAAAAATAGGATTCCCAATGCAGACAATCCGCGCGGCTCTGTTGCAACACGCTTTGTCGCAGAAACGATGCTGTCAGAGATGCGCTCGCTTGGCACGGGCAACATCGATTTCACTATTCAGAACTCTGGCGGCGTGCGTGCCGACATCGTTCCCGGAGACGTCACGTTCAACGACGCATACACGTTTTTGCCGTTTGGCAATACGCTTTTCTTGGTTGACGTAACGGGCGCGGAAGCAAAGCAGATTGTTGAAGATGCGATGGAGTTTGCGCTTGCGGGGACGTCGACCGGTGCCTTTCCTTATGGCGCGGGCATCCGCTTTGAAGCGAATAGAGAGAAAAACGCTGCAGGAAAACGTCTGATAAAGCTTGAGATTCAAAATCGCACAACCGGCGCATGGGAACCCGTTGACGAAGCAAAAATGTACCGCATGGGCACCAACGCTTATATTGCAGGCGGGAAAGACGGTTATGTGACGCTCGGTAAAGTGGTGCAGGAGCGCGGCGGCGAGGACACTTATTTGCCCGACGCAGAATCGTTTATCAAATTCTTGAAAAAGAATCCCAACTTTACGGCGTATACAGATTCAAACGTTGTGCTGCACTTTTAGACAAAAGAAGCTGCATGCTGCGCTGCACTTCGATCTCCTTTTTGTATAACCCCAAACTACCTCCTTGCAGAAAGTCCATCTGCATCAGATGAAGAGCGCCCTTCTGCAAGGATAGCCTTTGGTACTATCATATCTTATTAAAAATCATATTATTGTACTTTCTGCAAAAACGTCTGAACCCGCTGTGGAAGCCCGCTCAATTCTCCAGCATCCTTGGGGAAGATCGCTCCCCATTTTTTGCTAGCACAAAAAATAGTCGCACGTACCGTGCATCCTTGAGCGGTGATGCATTGTTGTTCTCGCACTGCCGCCTAGCCCGTACTGGAGTGGCGGCGCCTGCCTTCAGGCAGGCGCCGTTCCGTAGGAATGAGGGTGACCGAACCACGTAAGTACGGCTCTTCCCGCAGCATGCTCCAAAAAAAATATGCTGCTCACAATGCGGTGCCGCGTTTTGGTCGGAAGAGATGTGTCAGAGGTGCGTTTTCCAGTTTTAAAAGCGCGATTTTTTTGTCGATGCCGCCAGCGTAGCCTGTCAAGCTGCCGTTTGTGCCGACAACGCGGTGGCAGGGCACGATGATGGAAATCTCGTTTTTGCCGACTGCACCGCCAACTGCTTGCGCTGACAGGTGCGGGAGTTTTTTCTTTTTGGCAATGCGCCGCGCAATCTCGCCGTACGTTGTCGTCTGCCCGTAGGGGATTTCGCAGAGAATGCCCCACACGTCTTTTTGAAACGGCGTTCCCAGAAAATGCAGCGGCGGCGTAAAGTCAGGTTTTGTTCCGGAAAAATATAGGTCAAGCCACAGCGCTGTGTCTTTGAAAATGGTGCGTGCATTTTTTGTTGCATGACTTTCTGTGCGCGCTTGTTCCGCCGT
>JAFUFE010000147.1 GCA_017470085.1 Treponema sp. | reverse complement strand
GCCCACTTCCGCATATGCCGATGCAAGCAAGTCAAGACCGTCCTGAACAGTCATGGGGCGCGCAAGCTGTTCCGCATACGCGATGTTCGGGTCAACGTAGTCGGCAAAAACAGTGCGCGCGGCAGGCTCGTCGTCGAATTCATCGCGCTCAAACGAATCGATGTCGTCAAAGTCATCAAAGCCGAAGTCATCGAACAAGTCAAAATCATCGAACGAATCGACGCTGCCCGCGTCCTGATAACCGCCCGCCGCTTGTGCCGCATACGACTCGACAGATTCAGGAATATGCATCACCTGATTCATGCGCTTGATGAACGTTGTAAACGACACGATTTTTCCGATGCCGTCGTATTTTTCTTCTATATAATCTTGCAAGCTGTCTACCGCCTGCAAGATTTCAGGATTCGTCATGCCGCCTTTTTCTTCGCTCGTCACAATCATGTACATGCTGTTCGTTCCCGCAAACCGCTTGTCAACGTAGTCAACGTCAACCCGCAGCTTTGAGGCAGCAGGAAAATAATTGATGAGCGCCGTGTCGACGACGAGCCGCTTGATGCCGAGAAATGAAAACACGGCGATGAGCAGACAGAACGTGTAAAAGCGCGGCTTTGTTCCGCACAGCGTCTTGAACACTCTGTACGGCGCCGCCTGTCCGCCGAGCTCTGAGTCTTCGTGCGCCTCAAGCGTTTTCTGCACGCGCGCGGTGATGAACTCCATCACTTTTGACTTTGCGCCAACTTTGTCGAGCGGCTTGAGCATGAGCAGCGCGGGAATGAACGTGAGCGAAAGCACGAGCGACGACAGAATGCCGACCGCAGTAAAGATTGCAAAGCTGTGGAGTGGCCCGATGGGACTGGTGACGAGCGAAAGGAATCCTGCGATTGTCGTAAGCCCGGCGAGCAGCACCGGCGTGAACACTTCGCGCATGCCTTGAAACACCGCCTCGTTGTGAGCCTCGCGCGTTATCGGCTGCGCAGTGTTTTCGAGCGCGATGTAGTAGTGCGTGAGCATGTGGATGCCGTACGCCGAACCGCACGCGATGAGCGCAACGGGGATGACGCTTGAAACTATCGTAAACGTGATGTTGCAGAACGCCATAAGCCCGCACGCCCACGTCGTCGCGATTAAAACAGAGATGAGCGGCAAAAGCGTGCCGTCGAGCGTTCGGAACGAAAAGAAGAGCGTAAGCAGCACCACGAGCGTTACGAGCGGAATCAAGTGAATCAAGTCGCTTATCATAAATGCGCGCGCGCTTTCCGTCAGCACCGGATCTCCGTAGAGCGTCACGCGAAGATGCGTGTCTGCCGTCTCTTCAAGCGCAATCTCTCTGATGGCATCGAGCGTCTCCTGCCGCGCCACCTCGCTCGCGTCTGCGCTGATAGTCACCTGCATTTGCGCCGCGCGTCCGTCGTCAGAAAGGATGACGCGCTTGTACATATCGTCCCAGTCGGAAAGCCGCTGCTTGATGACGCGCACGTCGTTCGCGCTCCCCGTGTAGTCGTCGTCGATGAGCGGCCCTTCTGCAAGCGAGCCGTCGGAGCCGTACACATAGTCGATGTTTGAAAGCGAGTCAACGCCGGTCACGTTGTCGAGCAGCTCCACGCGGCGCGTGATGGCATCGATAACAGCGATATGCTCCGCAGTGATGATTGACGGCTCGTCAGTTTCCACCGCAACGCCGATAACGACCGTGCTGCCGAAGTCCGCTTCCGCGTCGAGCAGCCGCACGTACGACTCGTGCTTTTGCGGAAAAAATTGACGGACAGAGTTGTTGAGGTGGATGTTTTTTAGCTGGACGGCAAAAAAGACCGTCAGCAAAAGACATGCTGCCACAATAATCCACAGATG
>JAFUFE010000146.1 GCA_017470085.1 Treponema sp. | reverse complement strand
CTCTCCGTGCCGCAGAAGCGCTCGCCATTCCCACCGTTCTGGTTGATCGTCCGATACAGGTAACGCTCCGTCGCGCGTGGGCACAGAATTCATTTTGGGGCAAGATGAAGCTGCTCTCTCTGCTGTTTGCGAGCGTGTTTGAAACAGAGGAAATTCCTTCAGCATATATTGAAAACTTAAAGACTTCCAACGAAATGGATATAATGATGCATGAACTTGCCGAATATCTTCCGGCAGTGAAGACGGTTCTTGTTGATGAACGTGACCGCTTTTTGGCATGCCGCATCTGGGAAGCTCCGGGGAAAATTGTGCTTGCGGTGCTCGGCGCGGGGCACTTACCGGGCGTCCGTGTCCACCTTGAAAACATCGCCAATGGGAAAGAGACGACCGATACGGACAGTCTGTGCGAAGTTCCGGAAAAACGCGGTATCGGGCGGTTGTTTGTCTATCTTATTCCGCTGCTGATAGTTGCCCTCATTGTACTGGGGTTCGTCTTTGGCGGCAGACGTACCGGCGGCAAGATGGTAGTGAGCTGGGTGCTCTGGAACGGCGCGCTTGCAGCGGTTGGTACACTAGCGGCGTTGGGGCACCCGCTTGCAGTCGTTGCAGCAGCAGTTACTGCACCGATTACTTCGCTGACGCCGGTTGTCGGTGTTGGTATGGTGACCGGCATAGTGCAAGCGTTTTTTCACAAGCCAAAGGTGAACGACCTTGAGTGCTTGCAGACTGACGCCGGGAGTTTCCGCGGATGGTACCGGAACCGCATTCTGCGCGTGCTGCTGGTGTTTTTGTTTTCTTCGCTGGGAAGCACCGTCGGTACGTTTCTTGGCGGGGCGGGTATTATTGCTGCGGTGAGCACGTTCTTCTCTGATTTTGCTGCCTGGGTGGCGCATCTGTTTGCATAACATTGTACGCAGCTACGGTGTCCTTCTGTTTGTACGATACGCTTGCTGTGGTATTCCGTTCCTTAATTTTGAACAGAGAACGATTTTTCAAAATCGAACGCTGTTCAAAACCGCGCGGTCGCAATGAAATGAGAGCGCGCAATCAATACGCGAGTTTTCGTAAGAAAACTCGAAGATAAAAACGCTGCGCCATTTTAACGGCGTTTTTAAACAGTGGTTTTATAAGATAACTGTAATGTTTTTTTAATGATAGCTGTGCGGGTTCTTGGTACAATGTACAACAAGATGATGATGAAAAGACGGAGACGGGCGATCCGATTGTTGCTCTGTATTTCTTTTTGGGGACACGGCATTCACGGTACCGCGCAGGAAACATACAGCACGGCTGAACTACTTGCCGCATATCTTGCATATGATTTGGATATGCATCTGCTTACGGCAGAGCTTGAAAAACAACAGCTTGCGGCGCAGATAACTGGTATTGATACCGGTTTTGATATACAGCTTGCGACGGGAACCGCGTCCTTTCAGTTTGGGGATCAAACGCGCATATCGTTTTCCCCTTCAATTTCAGCGACAATCCCAGCGGCAAAAAATCTACGGTTATCAGCTTCAACTGAAATGGAACATACGCAGAGCAAAACAACGTTTCGTAATACGACGTTTACCGCAAGCATGGATATCATTTCCGATGCGGATAGCGCGCGCACGGTTACCCTGCTCAAAACGGAACGTGCTGTCCGTGAGGCAGAACGCGCGCTGCGAAACCGGGCGCTTACTGCGGAGAAAGCATTTTACACCGAACTGAAATCACTCTATCAAATTGCTTCCGCGCTTGCAAGCATGGAAACAGAACTCTACGATGATACGATTGAGCTTGAGCGTATTCGCGTACAAGGATATGTGCCGACATCGCCACAGTATCGCCGCGCACAGATGGACGTGTATTCCGATGAACATGCGGTGGCGCTGTATCAACGAGAGCTGGAGACAAAGACAGCACTGTTCTTGCGGAACTGCGGTATTGACTCTGTGGCGAGTGTTGCGCTCGATTTTCTGCCGGATGATATTCCAACTGTCTCCGCTGTCGACGTACTTTCATTTGATAAGGCGCAGTATGCTGCGATAGAGAGCGCACAGTGGAATCATTTTATCAATGAGCGCACCCGGCAGGCGGAACGGAAATTTTCACTTGCAATAAACGGGGGGTATACAATCGGCAACGGTACAACAAATTCGGATACGGTCGATGCCGGGCTTGCTGCGGCGTGGCGAGGGCTGTCTGTCGGTGCAGGCGTTTCAGTGCCTGTCGGCGGAGCAGTGCAGCCACCTGCGTATACACTCGGCATTGGAATTGATGTGGCGCAGTTCCGCCGTGCGCCGCTGGTAGCGCGGCAAAATGCGCTGTCAGACATGCAGGAGACGATTGCTCTGGAACAGGCTGAGCGCGAGTATGAGAATATGGTGCTTGAGCGACAGCGGCAGCTAGCGGATATCATCTGGGAACACCGTACGAATCAGGAATCGTATGAACTATATGAGCAGCTTGCGCGGGACACAAAGGAGTGGTATGCAGCGGGAATCGTTACGGAAAGCGAATACCGTTTAGCAGAAGCAAACCGGAAAAATTATCAACTCGCAGTCATCATGAATAGGATAGACCTTATCATCTACAACGATGACACGAGCTTGCTGTTCTGTCAGGATGAACGGGAAGGGGGGTATGATGCGGACACGTATGACGAAGCCGATTAAAATCGGTGGTGCCGCTTTGCTGTTGGTGCTCGTCATCGGCGGGGCACTGACCGGTATTCGCGCTGTGATTATGCGGGGGACATCGCAAAACACCGTGTATACGGTGCGCAGTGAAACCTACGAAAACGTCATCGAAATTTCCGGCATCGTTTCTGCAGCACAGGAACAAAAGTTACAGGCGCTTTCGACGGGCACGGTGATGGGCGTATACGTGTCCCGCGGGGATAAAGTTCGAAAAGGCGATCTTATCATTCAACTTGACGACACCGAACAAGTGTACAATCTTGCCAAACACGATTACGATATGGCCACGACGCGCGTTTCCGGAACGACACGGGCGCTTTCGCTCATGGAAACGCAGCGGCTGTCGTTGGTGCAAAAAATAAACGACCGCAAAGTTGTGGCGACGTTCGATGGCATTATCGCGGACATCGATGTTGCAGTAGGAGATTCGCTTGAGGCAAAAGATGCGGTGGGAACGCTGGTGGACGCATCGTATTTGCTCGCCGACGTGGAGATTGTGGAGACCGACGTGGCAAAATTGCGCGTGGGACAAAAGGTGTCGTGTACGTTTCCTGCGTATGACGGCACGGTGGAAGGATATGTGTCCGGCTGGCCTGCTATTGGGGAGGTGACGTCACGTGGAGCGACCGTCGTCAAAGCGCGCATCCGTATCGATGAATATCCAGAAGCGATTTTGCCAAATTTTTCATTTTCAGGAACGATAGAAATCAGTCCACCGGAAACTTTTTTGATTGTTGAACGCGAAGCTGTTGGGCGGGAAAACGGCACGGCATTTGTGGTGAATGCACGGACCGGAGAAAAAATCGCGGTACAGGTTTCTCCATATGGGGCTGGCTATGTGCGCATCGACTCTGGTGTTGCTGCCGGCGATGTTTTGAAAGCGAACGGGAGCGCAGGGGTATCCGGTTTGAATCAGAATAGGAATAGAAATGCTGGCATGGGCGGCGTTGGTGGGCCACCGCCGGGAGGGCGCCGGTGAGCGTTCCCGTCATACGCATGGAAAAGGTGACCAAGCTGTACACGATGGGAGGCAGTACCGTCGCCGCGCTCCGCAATGTCAGCTTTGAGATCGGCCGGGGAGAGTTCGTTTCTATTATGGGACCGTCTGGATCCGGTAAATCGACGTGTATGAATATGATCGGCTGCCTTGACCGGCCATCGAGCGGTACGGTTGAAATTGACGGAACAGCCACGACAGCCATGGATGAAAAGGCGCTTGCGCTGCTGCGCAATAAGACGGTCGGTTTTGTGTTTCAGCAGTATCATCTTCTTCCGTCGATGACCGTGCTTGAAAACGTCATGCTGCCACTGCGCTATCAGGGAATAGAACGGAGTGAACGTGCGCGTCGGGCGCAATTAGCGCTGGATGCGGTCGGGCTTGCCAACCGTATGCACCACCATCCGTATGAACTGTCTGGGGGGCAAAAACAACGCGTCGCCATTGCACGCGCCACGGTGACCGAACCGCACATTATTTTGGCGGATGAACCGACTGGCGCACTTGACAGTGAAACTGGCAAAGCCGTTCTTGCGCTTTTCCGGACAATAAATAAAAATGGGACGACGATCGTCATCGTTACACATGACCCGCGGATCGGTGCGAGTACAAACCGCTGCATTACGATTTTGGACGGAACGATTCAGGCGGATAGGATGCAGGAGCCGGAGGAGTTCCATGCTTGAAGATTTCTTAAACGCCGTACAGAATTTCAAGCGGAACCGGTTGCGCACATTTTTATCGTTGCTCGGCGTTATTATCGGGGTTGCATCGGTTATCGTCATCATGAGCATGGGTGCAAGTTCTACGCGTGAAATTCAGGCGACGTTCGGTTCGTCAGGGCTCAACATGGTGAGCATCGGTTCTGGTTTTATGCGTGGTCGGCGTGCCGTGGTCTCTATCACGTTTAATGAATCGTTTCGCGAACACATATTCGATGCCATCGCAGGAATCAAGAAAGTGTGGTATAAAAATGCGTTTTCCGTTACGGCGGCGTATGGCGACATGAGCGCGAGCGCGCAGGCGACTGCCATTGAAACCGGTTATTTGGAAACATACGGACTTGCGCTTGATGCCGGTGATTATTTCTCTGTAACCGACAACGTGTACGGGACGCAAAAACTTATTTTAGGAAGCGATGTCGCCACGACGCTTTTTCCAAACGGCGATGCGGTGGGAAAATATGTAACGCTGGTTGCAGATGCCGTTTCGTTCAGTTTTCGGGTTATCGGCGTTCTCAAAGAACAGCCATCGGGCATGGAGTCCGCAACGAACGGCATATATGTGCCGCGCGGTTTTTACGAAAAAAAGATTATGCCAAATCCCGCCGCAGATACGGTGATGGTTCAAGCGGTTTCTCCAGCACGGGCAGCGGCATTGGTGACGGAGATTGAATCGTATTGTAAGGAATACTCTGGTTCTGAATATGCGGTGCGCGTACAGTCCATGCAGTCCATGATTGATCAGATGAGCGACATCATGACGGCTATGAGCGTGATGCTTTCCGCCATCGCTGCTATATCGCTGTTGGTCGGCGGCATCGGCATTATGAATATTATGATAGTGACCGTTACCGAACGCAAGCAGGAAATCGGTATCAGAAAAGCACTGGGCGCGACGCCCGCCGCCATACGGCAGCAGTTTTTGATTGAGTCCGCGAGCATCACCGTGACGGGCGGCATGGCCGGCATCGCATTGGGACTTATAGTGAGCGTAGCGGTGGAATACGTGCGTTCGATTCCATACGTAGTCAGCTGGCAGTCGTGTGTTATCTCGTTTGTATTTTCCGCAATCGTCGGTATTTTTTTTGGGCTCAGTCCGGCGTCGCGTGCGGCAAAACTTGATCCGGTGGCGGCGCTCTCTGACGAATAGCGCAGCGGTACATGTTTCCTAT
>JAFUFE010000145.1 GCA_017470085.1 Treponema sp. | reverse complement strand
TATTTTAGAATATCGGCATTTTTTTTATTGACACGAGTATAATTTTGAATTAAAATAGGCAATAAGTGGGAATAAATGGGGATAAGTGGTAGATAGTGGTATGAATCTGTTGACGGGGGAGTATCGGAATACGCTTGACGAAAAGGGACGCCTTTTGTTTCCTGCCCGTCTGCGTGCGGAATTAACGGATACCGTACTCATCGTGACGCAGTCGTTCGACCGCTGTCTGTGGCTTTTTACTCCAGAGGTCTGGCGCGGATTGTCGTCCAGGCTTCTGGAGAAAGCCTCGCCATTTAATGAACAGAACCGCCTAGTGCTCAGAAGGTTTATTGCGCCGGCTCAGGAAGTCGAATTTGATAAGTCCGGCCGGATTTCCATCCCTCCGTCATTGCGGGAATACGCGTCGCTTTCGCGGGACTGTGTTTTGCTCGGCATCACAAAGTATCTGGAACTGTGGGATGCAGAAAGCTATCGTGCGTACCTGAAGGATAATGAGGATTCGTTCCGCGGGGCAGCGGAGGAGTTGAGCGTAATCAGTTTTTAGTGGTTACGACAGGGGGGAGGATGGAAATCGTGCATACGCCCGTTCTGCGGGATGAATGCCTGTCGTATCTATCTCCGGATGGTGAGCCGTATGAGTCGCAGGCGCTTCTGATTGATTCAACGCTTGGAGAAGGGGGGCACACAGCGGCATTTTTGGCTGCGTTTCCCGGTTTGACGGTTGTCGGTGTTGATGCCGATGAACAGATTTTGCGGCGAGCACAGGAGCGATTGGCAGCGTTTACGGGACGCGTTTTTTTTTATCACGATTGGTTCGACGCGTTTTATGCGTCGTATCCCGATGCGCTTTCGCGGCCGGATATCATTTTATTTGATTTGGGAATTTCGCTCTTTCATTATGAGCGGTCACAGCGAGGATTTTCTTTTCGGTACAATGAACCGCTCGACATGCGGCTTGCCGTTTCCGCCGGTCCATCAGCCAGCGATATGGTGAACACGCTCCGTGCCGATGAACTTGCGGACATCATATATGCCTATGGGGGTGAAAAATTGAGCCGCCGTATCGCACGAGCGATTGTAACGGCACGGACGCAAAGTGGTGGCATTACTAGTTCCCGTGCGCTTGCCGATATAATATATGATGCGGTGCCCGTTTCTTATCGGCACGCGGCGCTGCATCCGGCAACACGGACATTTCAAGCGTTCCGGATTGCGGTGAACGGAGAACTTCGTCGGCTTCCGGCGGCACTGCACAATGCTTTTAGCGTTTTGAACTGCGGTGGCAAGATGGGGGTGATTACGTTTCACTCGTTGGAGGATGCAATAGTGAAACGGTATTTTCGTGCTTTGGGGAAACAGTGTGTGTGTCCGCCCGAATATGCGTCGTGTCTGTGTGGGGGCGCACCGTGTGCTGAAGTTATAACGCACAAACCGGTGACGCCGAGTGCGGCGGAATGTGCGCAGAACGCGCCGTCACGGAGTGCAAAATTGCGCGTGGTGAAAAAACTGCGGCAGCCAACAGCTATACACATGATGGGAACGGGAGTGTAATCGATGAAACGACAGGTACGGGATATAGTTCGCACCGGCGCGCTCTGCATTATCGCAGCATTAATACCATCGCTTTTGATTATCAATGCATTGCAGGCGGGGCGCTATGAAAAGCTTGAGGCGGAAGTAATACAGATTGAACAGAAACAGGAGACGCTTGTCGAGCGCAATAAAAAATTGGTGAGCGATATCAGCATTCTTTCAAGCGCCGATCGCATTGAGCGGCGGGCGACAGAAGATCTGGGGATGCGGAAAGCGGAGACTGATGATATCGTCCGTGTGGAGATGGCGGGAAGCAGATGAAAACCGCACCGTTGCTTTCGCGGGATATGCTGCTCGCTGCAACCGAGGGCACCGTGATCGGCGAAAGCTGTATCGATTTTGTGTGTACCTCGGTGGTGACGGATAGCCGCGCAGTGAAAGCCGGCAGCTTGTTTGTTCCGTTGGTCGGTACGCAGCAGGATGGGCATGTGTATATCCCTGATGCACTTACTCACGGTGCCCGCGCGGTTTTTGTTGCCGATGCTGAATACAGACGAAACATCGCGCGCTACACGGCCATGGCACAGCAGCATCCGGCGGTACTGTTTATCCGCGTTGGCCATACACTCACCGCGCTGCAGCGGGCGGCGCGTGCATACGTTGCACAGTTTCCAACGGTGCAGGTGATCGGCATTACCGGTTCAAGCGGCAAGACGACGACGAAGGAACTGCTTGCACATATATTGCGCCAGACATATGCGGTGGTTGCAAATGAAGGAAATTTAAACTCTGAAACAGGCGTTCCGTTGTCTGCGTTTCACATTACCGGGGCGCATGAAATCGGCATATTTGAGTTGGGTATGAACCGCGCACACGAGATTGAAGAAACAGCAGCGATCGTCCGGCCAACGATCGGCGTAGTGACGAATATCGGAACGGCGCATATCGGGCAACTCGGAAGCGTGCAAGCGATTGCCGCGGAAAAAAAACACGTGTTTGACTATACGGCCAAAACGGGGGCAGCGTTTATTCCGGCAGCGGGGAGCTGTTCCGATTTTTTAGCGGCGGGGGTGGGCGGACACGTCTACTATTTTGGCCGCACCGTTCCGACTGAGAAAAGCGGTGTGGCACTCGTTGCGGACAACGGATTTGCGGGAACAGTTTTTACTGTTGACGGCACGGTTATCCGCCTGCCACTCCCTGGCCGTCACAATTACGACAATGCGCTTGCAGCGGTAGCCGTTGCGCGGTATATGGGTGTCTCTCCTGAATGTATCAAACGCGGTTTAGAATCGTTTTCCCCCCTGCCGGGGCGGAGTGAGCTGATACGTATTTCATTGAGGACGGGAGCCACCGTCACCGTATTGAAAGATTGCTACAACGCAAATCCTGATTCAATGGCGTGTGCACTACAGCTGTGTGCCGAAGATCAGCGTGTTACACAAAAAATTTTTGTGCTGGGTGACATGGGTGAACTGGGAGCAGCTGCGCAGAGCGCGCATGAAGCAGTCGGTATACACGTGGCAAAAATCAATCCAGCGCTGACGTTTTTTTTAGGAGATGAGATGCAGTGTGCTGCACAAGCTGCATCTGACAGAGGGTACACGAGGGGTGTTTCGTTTCCGTGTATCGACGATGAAACAGTTATACAGACGGCAGCTGCGATAGCGGCAGCAACACGCGACGGTGCTATGATCCTTGTAAAAGGCTCTCGGAGCGGAGCGCTTGAACGCATCGTTACCGAATTGGTTGACAGCTGGGGGGGGAAAAATGGATAGCTACCAATTTGCTGCGGAACGTCCGCTTGAGCGGTACCGTAAAAGCGATGCTGGTGTGCTGGCGTGCATCATCATGTTGTGTGGGCTCGGAATTTTTACGCTCATCATCAGCTCACAGCACTACGCGCTCCGTGTGTTCAATGATCAGTTTTATTTTGTGAAACGACAACTCGTTATGCTCGGTATCGGTACGGCGATGATGATATTTTTTGCGGCGCTTCCCATAAAAACTATCCGCCGGCTACTGCCGTTCATCGTAATCGGTACGCTCGTGTTGTGCATCCTTACCTTTATTCCGCCGCTTGCAGTGGAGCGGAACGGTGCCCGTCGCTGGATTCGCATGCCGTTCGGATTTACGCTCCAGCCGTCGGAGCTTGCGAAGTTTGCGGTTGTGCTGTTTCTTGCAAATCTTTTTGACAAACAGGCATCGATCGTTGATGCTGCCGAACGATCGGTGATGCCGGCGGTAATAGGACTGACGGTATTTGTCGCGCTTATTTTTGCACAAAAAGATTTTTCGACCGGCGTATTTATTCTGTTGGTCGGTATCCTTTTGTTTTTTGTGAGCGGCATGCGGCTCCTGTGGTTATTGCCGTTTTCACCGCTCGCTGTTTTGTCCTTGTGCTTGCTCATTGCGCTGGAGCCGTACCGTATGGAACGCATCATCGGGTTCATTCGGCCGGATATAAATATCTTGACGTATAACTACCAAAGCGTAGCGGCAAAACGAGCGATCAGTGCCGGAGGATTTTTGGGAACGGGAATCGGGAGTGGTATTGAATGGAGCAGGCGAGTGCCTGAAGTGCACGCCGACTACATATTCACTGGATGGACGGAAGCGATGGGATTTGCCGGTGTGCTTCTCTACTTGTGCGTATTGTTCCTGTTTGCATGGCGAGGATATCGCGCTAGTTTTATGGCAAGAAATCGTTTTGCAGCATACGGTGCGTTCGGCTGCGTGTCGATGATTGTAGTGCAGTCGCTTATGAACATCGGTGTGGTGTGCGGGGTGCTGCCGGTAACGGGAATTCCGTTGCCGTTCTTTTCACTGGGCGGCTCGTCGATTCTTGTAACGCTCATGATGTGCGGTTTTATCATTAATGTATCGCGGAACGATCCGAATGAAGATGCACCGCCGAGCGATGAATATCAGGATGAACGATACAGAGCATAGAGGACGGCAATGAGCAATATGAGCGTAACCAAGACAGATTCGGTGAGCGGGCAAAGTACCGTTTCTGCGGTATACCCCCCCCGCAGTAAGTACAAAATATCTGCGATAAAAATTATTTTTTGTCTATTGCTTATGGTACTCGCCATAGAACTGGCGGTGTATAAAATTGTGTTGCCGGGCATCGGCCGGCCGGAGATAGCATTTTCTGGCGCACAGGCACACACGGCAGCGGAACTTTCCACTTGCATTGCGCCGCTTACTGGAGTCAACTGGTTTTTATTTGACGCGCGTCAGGCGGAACGGCTCATTGCAGCGTCTCCGTCGATTGCGTATGCAGAGGTAAAAAAACAGTTTCCGAATCGGATTGTCATCACGGTAACAGAGCGAGAGCCCGTTGCCATGACCTTTTTGAAAAGCGGGGGGAGAAGCGTTCCCGTTGAGATAGACAAAAACGGCGTACTCTTTGCGCAGCGGGTTACCCGTGCAGATGGCGTTCCGATTATCTCTGGGCTTCCCATCGAACATTTAAGCGAAGGGATGCGTATTCCGGCGAAGTACCGTATGCTGATAGAGCAGATTGCGGGTATTCGTGCATTGCCACAGCAGTATTTTGCAGCGATTTCAGAAATCTGCGTGCTGCCAAAAGAATATGGAAATTATGAGCTGGTGCTCATCCCGGCACATTCACGGATCAGGGTGCTGACGGACAGGGCGTTGAACGAAGACGCGTTACAGTATATGATGGTAGTGCTTGATGTGGTCAATTCAATTGAACCGAATGTCTCTGAGATAGATTTGCGGTACGGGTCTGTGTCATATCGGACGCGGTGATGGTCGGGTGAATATGGTAGTCGGTCTTGATATTGGAACAAGTTTTATCCGCGTTGCTATTGGCGCTGAAAATGATGACGGTGTCTTTGAAATTGCCGGCATCGCGCGTCAGAAGTCTGCTGGCTTGCGTAATGGGGTAATTGTCAATATCGAAGATGCAATGAACGCTATCCGTGAAACCGTTGCCGTCGCCGAACAGAATGCCGGGATGGAAGTCAGTTCGTGTTTTACGGCGATCGGTGGAACGCAAATTGAAAGCTTTAATCAGCGCGGAACGGTTGCCGTTACCCCCCCCGGAAAAGCACTCCGTGCGATTACGCATCAGAATATCGAGCAGGTTATCGCGAATGCAAATGCTATTTTCATTCCGCTCGATCGGGAAATGTTGCACGTCATTGCGCAGAACTATATCGTTGACGGTGTGGGGGGGATACGGCAGCCGCTCAACATGCAGGCAGCGCGGCTTGAGGCAGAAGTGCACATCATCACCGCGTCGCGTACAACGATTCAAAACGTGCGTTCATGTGTGACGCGGCTCGGATATGCGCTTGACGGCGTAATGCTCAAGACACTTGCCGCTGCACAGGCCGTTATGCATGAAGATGAAATGGAGGTCGGCTCCATATTGATAGATTTAGGCGCGGGAACCACCGATGTACTTGTATTTTTGCACGGCGCTCCCATCTGTTCATTCTCTATTCCGGTCGGTGGTAATCTGGTGACGAACGATATTTCAATCGTTAAAGGAATTCCAACGTCCGTTGCGGAAAAACTAAAAGTTGAATCAGGGTGTTGCTGGATGCCGTCAGTCAGTGAGGATCGCGAGGTGATTATCGGCGGCGTGGGAGGGCGTGCACCTGAGCAGACGACACAGAGCGCACTGTGTGAGATTATTCAACCGCGAGTAGAGGAAATATTTAAAATGGTCGCCCGTATCGTGGCACAAAAGATTAACTACACGCAGCTGTCAGGGAATATCATTTTGACAGGGGGGGGGGCAGAGATGGCGGGCATCGTTGAGCTTGCCGAAGACCTGTTCGGCCAAGACATGGTTCGCCTCGGTACGCCGGAACACCTCGGCGGAACGGACGACTATCGCCGTCCTGAATACGCCACGCTCATTGGGCTCATTATGGCACAGAAAGACGCTGCCCGGGGAAAAGGCAGCGCAAAAAATAAAAAAATACAATCGCCTGAAAAAGGGGAAAATTTTTTCAAACGATTGATACATTCGTTTTTCTGATGCAGAAAAACAGCGGGGAAGAGGGGAAGTATGTTTCATTTTGAAGTAGAACAGATCGGTCGGGAAACGGAATCTGAAACTGTCGGTGCAAGTGTTGCAAGTCCAACAGTTATCAAAGTCATCGGCTGCGGCGGCGGCGGTTCAAATGCGGTAAACCGCATGATCGATGCGCACATCGAAAATGTTGATTTTATCGTTCTTAATACCGACCGTCAGGCGCTCAATCTATCGCGTGCGCCTGAGCGTATTGCGATCGGGCAGAAAGTTACGAAAGGGCTCGGTGCTGGTGGGCGGCCGCAGGTCGGCGAAGACGCAGCGGAAGAAGACAGAGAAGCGATTGCCGCCGTCTTGCAGGGTGCGGATATGGTGTTCGTTACCGCCGGCATGGGAGGCGGGACAGGAACCGGTTCAGTTCCTGTCGTCGCGCGTATTGCGCGAGAGCAGGGAGCGCTGACAGTCGGCGTAGTGACAACGCCGTTTAAATTTGAAGGGCCGGTACGCATGCGTCAAGCGCGCGAAGGGCTTGCCAAACTGTGCGAACAGGTCGATTCGCTCATCGTCATTCCGAATGAACAGCTTTTGAACGTAGTCGATAAAAATCTGCCTATCCGCGAGGCGTTTCTAATTGCGGATGACGTACTCCGTCAGGGGGTGCAAGGTATTTCAAACATCATCACAAAACCGGGAGATGTGAACATCGATTTTGCCGACGTGAGCAATGCGATGCGCGGGCAGGGCAATGCAATCCTTGGCGTCGGTTACGGGCGCGGCGACAATCGCGCTGTTGATGCGGCGAGTAAGGCGATCAGAAATCCGCTGCTTGAAGACACGAATATTGACGGAGCAAAAAATATTTTGGTCAATATTTGCTCTGGTACGGATATGTCGATGACTGAGGTGAACGAAATCATAGAAATTGTAACCGCTTCTGCCGATGACGAAGTCAATACGCTGTGGGGACAGGTAGTCGATCCGGCGCTCGATGATCAGGTGAGCGTTACGGTTATTGCGACAGGCTTTCATTCAAACAGCACCTACACCGTTCCTGCGGTCAAACAGCCGGAGACGACCGCCATTGCAAAGGTGGAGGACGGCTCGTTTTTTTCTGCGGAGCAATATAGAAATCTGTTTGGCAGTAAGGGGGCATCCAGTACTCCCCCGGCGAAGGCTTCGGCACCGCGGACGCTTGAACTATTTGACGACGATGCAGCCGTCCAGTCGTCCGTTCCTACAAGCGGCGTATCCGGTACACCGACGTCGCTCAGCGAAGCGATTTCGCGTTCACTTTCGCGCGATCCGTATGGGAATACCGGTTCCAACGATTTTTCCGAGCTCGGCGATTTGGCGCAGCCGGCGTATTTCCGTAAAAACGGAATAACGCGCTCATTGAACAGTGCCCGGTGATACAACGCTGACGATACCGTCGGTGCTCGCACAGTTTGAACAGGATCTGCTGCTGGTAGAACGGCATTCGGCATTGACCGTCAGTACCTACCGCACGGCGGTTGAAGTTTTTTTGCGCTGGTGTCAGCAAGAACGAATCAAGCTCTCTGCCGTGACGGTTCGTGATTTATTGTACTATGTCACGTGGCGCAAAACGACTGGCTGCATGGAATTGACGCTCGCAAAAAATATTTCTGCGCTCCGGTCGTTCGGTGAATTTCTGGTGCGAAAAAACTTGTGGGCAGAAAACTGTGCGGTGCTCATTGACCGGCCGAAAGCGCACCGTACGTTGCCACAGGTATTGTCGGTAGAGCGTGTAGAGGCACTGCTCGCAGCGATCGATACGACGACGCCGCTTGGCATACGCGATGACGCGCTGTTTGAGTTGATATATTCAAGCGGGCTTCGCATCAGCGAGGCGGCGGCATTGCCGATGCGAAGCGTGCATTTGAAAGAACGACTGCTGTTGGTGCGCGGAAAAGGGGATAAAGAGCGGCTCGTCCCGTTTGGGGAGCGCGCCTATGAAAAGCTTCTTCGCTATATTACGGTAGCGCGTCCGCAACTGGCAAAAAACAAAACCGGTGCGTCGCTGTTCGTCAATTACCGTGGAGAGCCGTTGTCCCGCAAAGGTATCTGGAAACGGTTTCAGGAGTTGGAAGCGATGTCGGGCGTGCAGGCAAAAGTGCATACGCTCCGCCATTCATTTGCGACGCATCTGCTTGCGGGTGGAGCAGACCTGCGTTCCGTGCAGGAGCTTTTGGGGCATGCAGATTTGGCAACCACGCAGATCTATACGCATATTGACGACCGACAGCTCCGTGATTATCATAGGACGTATTTCCCCGGACACGGACGAACCGATGTTCAGGACAAAACGGAGGGAGACTGTCTTGCGTCAGGGTAATAGCGGCGCGGATTGTGCGGTACACAATGTGCTGTGATGTACACACGAGCTATGCGATTTTTTGACGGAAGCACACGGGAAAATGCACTGGGCGGCGTGCTTCCAGCGATGCATTGTACAGTTCTGCTTTTTTGCATTTTTTGCTAAATTATATAGAGTGAGGCAGCGGAATGATGTTTTGGGCGGGAGCGGTTTCCGGGAGGGACGATGAAAAAGATAACGGTTATAGCAACGTTCAGTGCGTGTGTGCTGTGTGTGGCGTGCGGCGTATCGAATAAAGCGGTTAAGCGCATGCAGCTGATGGAGGAAGGCGTTTCGTCTCCGACAACGATTGAAGAATACGAAGCAGCCATAAAAAAATATGAACGCCGGATTGCCGACATCACATTGGCGCAGCAGCAAGTCGGTATCTGGTATAAGATTGTCGGTGCGCGCTACCTTGACAACAATATGTTTGGAGAAGCGCTCAAGGCGTACCAAGCCGCTATCCAATATTTTCCTGACAATCAGAATCTCTATTACTATGTCGGGTTGTGTGCCGGATACTTGTCACATACTGCGCTCGACTACGATGCGACGGGAGATGCGGGAGTAAAACGGTATAACTATCTCAAGCTGTCCGAACAGGCATATCTCCGTGCCATTGCGATTGAGCCGCGCTATGTGCGTGCGCTGTACGGCCTTGGAGTGCTCTACGTGCATGAACTGGACGAAAGCAGCAAAGCAATCCCTATTCTAGAGACGCTTTTAACCGTGGACACTGGACACATCGATGCGATGTTTGTCCTTGCCCATGCCTACTATGACGCCGCTGAATACGATAAGGCGATTGCGCTGTATGATAGAATTATTGCGCGGACAAAAAATGCCGAACGGAAAGCGACTGCCGAGGCAAACCGGGCGATGGTTGCCAGGGAAGCAGCGACGGATATTTTTTGATGGACGGCACTCTGCTCGAACGCGCTGTTGGCATCTCTGCCCTGACATTTTTGACGAGTGCGGAAAAAAATATTCTGCTGCAAAAGCTTGACAGTTTGTCGTCGCTTGCGTTAGTGTCTATGGAAGACATCTGCTGTATGACGAGGCGCCGTATCCGTGCGCGGTTTGACGGCCGTCAGGCAGTGCTGCGCGCTCGCCGGGCGCTTGCAGTTATTGAAGCGCTGCATATTCACGTACTGACGGAAAGCGACCCAGCCTTTCCCGCCTTGTTGCGGGAGATTGCAGATGCGCCGTTCGTTTTGTTCTGTCGCGGTAACGCGTCGTGTCTGTGTACGCGGTCGGTGTCCGTGGTTGGAACACGGCGCATCACCGCACCAGGGCGAGCTGCGGCAACAGCTTTTGCCGCCGATGCTGCACGGGCGGGGTACACTGTTGTATCGGGGCTAGCGCACGGTGTGGACGAAGCGGCACATGCCGGTGCACTCAACGCGTATTTTGATGCGCTTGAGAAAGATGAATCATGTGCCGCCGCTGTCGGAAAAACGTGCGCAGTGTTGCCGGGTGGTATTGATGACATTGTTCCGGCCGGAAACCGGCGACTCGCGGAGAAAATAGTTTCTGGCGGTGGCTGCCTGATCAGTGAATTCCCCCCGGGGGTGCCAGTTGAACGGTGGCGCTTTGTTCAGCGAAACCGTATTGTCGCGGGGCTTTCTCCGGCGACGGTCGTTATTGAAGCCCCACCCGGTAGCGGCGCGCTTTTGACCGCTGATTTTGCGGCGGGCTACGGGCGCGAGGTGATGATACACGATGCAGCGTGCTCGGAGAGCGCACAGATGATGGCGGCGTATGTCGTACAAGAGAATGCGCAGGCAGGAAAGCGCGCCAGAGAGCGAACGATAATGCACTACATAGAAGATGGTGCACCGAGAATAACTGATTTTAAAGACTATGTGCGTACGTTTACGGGATGTCCCGGCGCGCGGCACGTTGTCAGAGAGGAGGACGCTCAACCTGCAATAGGTGAACGTAACAAATGAATCATGGCTGAGATAATGACAGCAGCAGACGCGGCGCATACGACAGCGAGAAAAGCGCCGGTAAAAAAGACAAGAAAAGCACACGCTGAACAAACACCTACCACATTGGTCATCGTGGAATCTCCGGCAAAAGCGAATACGATTGAAAAATATCTGGGGCCGGGATACACTGTTAAAGCATCCATGGGGCATTTGATCGATCTCCCAAAATCACGTATGGCTATCGACATTGACCACGATTTTCAACCTGAGTACATCACGGTGCGCGGTCGGGCAAAATTGCTTAAAGAGCTGCAAAAAGATGCCAAAAAAGCGGATGATATTCTACTCGCGAGCGATAACGACCGCGAAGGAGAAGCGATTGCGTGGCATCTGCGGAATGCGCTGCAAGAAAAAACCGCGGCGCCCATTCATCGCATTGTGTTCAACGAAATAACGCCCGTCGCCATTCAAGAAGCGGTAAAGCATCCAGGCGAAATCGTTGAGGCAAAGGTAAACGCGCAGAAAGCACGTCGCGTGCTCGACCGTCTGGTTGGGTATAATTTAAGCCCGCTGTTGTGGAGCAAGGTGAAGAACGGACTTTCCGCTGGGCGGGTGCAGTCGGTGGCGCTTCGGTTGATCTGCGAACGTGAGCAGGAAGTGGAAAATTTTTTGCCGGAAGAATACTGGACGCTCAACGCTGATTTTGCGAAAGGAAAGACGACATTTGCCGCCCAGCTGGTGCAGTACAAGGGAGAGAAGCCGGAACTCAAAACGGAGCAGGCTGTCATGGATATCGTCGCGGCAATTCAGACGGTCTCCTGTACGGTGACGAATATCAAATCCACTGATAAAACGGTTCGCCCGAAAGCGCCGTTTACCACATCTCAGCTGCAACAGGCTGCCGCAAATCGGCTCGGCTTTACGTCGCGGAAAACGATGCAGGTAGCACAGCAGCTCTACGAAGGGGTGAATATCGGTACCGACCGCATCGGGCTCATCACGTATATGCGTACGGATTCAGTGCGTATTTCGCAGACAGCGCTCGACGACGTACGCACATGGATAGGGGCAGCGTATCCAGAATTTCTCCCCCCCGCGCCGATTGCCTATGCGGTCGGAAAAGATGCACAGGACGCGCACGAATGTATTCGCCCAACGTACACGGCGTATACGCCCGATTCGGTAAAAGACTGCTTAACGCGTGACCAGCTGCGCCTTTACACGATTATCTGGGAACGATTTGTGTCGTGTCAGATGAGCAATGCAAAAACGCGTACGACGAGCGTAGAGATTACAGCGGGAGATGCGCTGTTCCGTGCATCCGCGAGCAAGGTTGTGGAAAAAGGATTCTACGCGGTGCTCAAACTGCTTTCAGCAAAAGAAGAGAAGACGGGCGCTGTCCCGCAACTGAAAGAAGGCGAAGCGATAGCGGTCAAACAGTTCCATCCTGAACAGCACTTTACGCAAGGGCCGGCGCGCTACACTGATGCGTCCATCGTGCGGACGCTTGAAGAAAAAGGCATCGGTAGGCCGTCTACCTATGCACCGATTATTTCTGTGTTGCTTGACCGTTACTATGTGACGCGTTCCAATCGACAGCTCGTTCCGACGCAGCTCGGCCGGATGATTTATAAAATTTTGGTTGAATCATTTCCCGATGTCATCAATGAACAGTTTACGGCGACCGTCGAGAATGAACTTGATGACGTTGAACAGAACAAGCTGGTATGGAACACGATGATTTCTGATTTCTATCATCCGTTTAAAACGCGCGTCGACGAAGTGATGAAAACCCAAGAGAGCGTCAAAGGATTCCTCGATGAAAAAACTGATAAAGTGTGCGACAAATGCGGCAGGCCGATGATGAAAAAATTGGGGCGCTTCGGTTTTTTTCTTGCGTGTTCAGGATTTCCCGAATGTCACAACACAAAGTCGATTCCGCTCGCCAAGTGCCCAATGCCCGGCTGTGACGGCGACATTGTCACGCGGAAGACAAAGGGGCGCGGCAAAGAGTTTTACGGGTGCACGAACTATCCCACGTGTAACTTTATCACGCATTTTAAGCCGATTGACCAGCAGTGTCCAAAGTGCGGTTGGTTTTTAGTAGAAAAATATGACAAGCGGAACGGCACATATAAATCGTGCATTAATCCTGACTGTGACTACTTGCACTCGGCACCTGATGCAGATGAACGTGCGGCGACAGACACAACTGCTGTGCAGGGAGCGTAACGGTTCATGAACAGAGCAGAAACGCTGAATGATATCGTTCAAGAATTTCTACTCTATCTGTCGACGATGCGCGGCTTATCTGCACATTCTGTGACGGCATACCGAAACGATTTGCGGCAGTTTATTGCGGCGGTTGGCGGCGGTCAAGCGCTTACAGATATCACTGCCGAAGATATCCGCGCGGCTGTTGCCCGTCGTTCTGCCGAACACGCTGCGCCGGCATCGATCAACCGGTTTATCGCAGCAGTGCGAACTTTTTTTGCCTATTGCCGGAAATTTCAGTATATTCAAACTGATCCATCGCGCGGAATCCACACGGTCAAACAGCCGCGCCATCTGCCGGCGTTTTTGACGGCGCCTGAAGTAGATGCGCTCTGTGCCGCACCGAGGGAGCGAGAGTTACTCTGGCAGACGCGGGATGCTGCGATATTCGAACTGTTGTATTCATCAGGGTGCCGGGTCGGTGAGCTTGCGTCTTTGCAGTGTTCAGCTGTGGACGAAACGCTTTCTTCAGCGATAGTGATCGGAAAGGGAAAGAAAGAGCGGCGTGTCTATTTTGCGGCGGATGCGCAGCGAGCACTCGGCGCCTATCTTGCTGACCGCGCCAATCGCTTTGGCAAGAGTGATGCCGTGCCAAACGTGTTCGTCAATCAGCGGGGAACGGCGCTGACGGCACACGGCATTCGCTGGATCATGGCGCGCTATACCGGCAGTGAGGGAACGAACCATCCCGTTTCGCCGCATGCGCTCCGCCACACATTTGCGACGGCGCTGCTCGGTGCGGGTGCGGACGTGCGCGTGGTACAGGAGCTGCTCGGGCACGCGAGTATTTCAACGACGCAGCGCTATACGCATATTACGACGGCGCAATTAATCGATGTGTACAACCGTGCGCATCCCCATGGAGGAACGGAACAATGAATTCACATTTTCCACAGATTAGAAGCACGACGGTGATCGCCGTTCGCCATGACGGTAAAGTGGCGATGGCCGGTGATGGGCAGGTGACGCTCGGAGAAACCATCGTTAAAGGGAACGCGCATAAAGTACGCCGCATGTATGACGGCAAAGTACTCGCGGGATTTGCGGGAAGCGTTGCCGATGCGTTTACCCTGTTTGACCGCTTTGAAGAGAAGCTGAAAACATACCACGGCGATATCAGGCGTGCCGCTGTAGAGCTTGCCAAACTATGGCGCACCGACCGTATGTTGCAAAAGCTTGAGGCGATGCTGCTGGTTGCCGACACAGAAAAAATTCTGCTTATTTCTGGTGACGGCAATGTACTTGAACCTGAAACACCTGCCTGTGCGATCGGGAGCGGCGGAAACTATGCGTATGCGGCAGCGCTCGCCTATCTGGATGGTTCGGCGCTGAGCGCGCGTGAAATTGCAGAAAAGAGCCTTGCGATTGCGGGAGATATTTGTATCTATACGAACAGCACTGTGACGGTGGAGGAATTATAATGGCTGCTGAAGAAAAAGAGCTGGTAAACGGAAACACTGCGCTGACGCCAAAGGAAATTGTCGAACGCCTTGATCAATATATCATCGGACAGAAAAATGCAAAGCGCGCTGTTGCAGTTGCGCTCAGAAATCGGTACCGCCGCATTCAATTACCTGAAGATATCCGTGACGAAGTTGCGCCAAAAAATATTTTGATGATTGGCCCGACAGGAGTTGGAAAGACAGAGATTGCGCGGCGGCTTGCAAAACTATGCGGTGCGCCGTTTTTAAAAGTTGAAGCCACAAAATACACTGAAGTCGGCTATGTGGGGCGCGATGTCGAATCGATGGTTCGCGACCTGATGGCAGTTGGCGTCAATGACGTCAAAGCAGAGATGGAAGAGCAGCTTCGCGAAAAGAGCGTTCCTATCGTTGAAGAGAAGCTGCTCGATCTCCTGTTGCCCGGTAACAAAAAAGATG
Source organism: Treponema sp. (assembly GCA_017470085.1). Taxonomy (GTDB): domain Bacteria; phylum Spirochaetota; class Spirochaetia; order Treponematales; family Treponemataceae; genus Treponema_D. The sequence continues at coordinate 8,490 of JAFUFE010000145.1, read as the reverse complement.
AAAAAAAATCAGGCACCATATTGGGAAATATCTTTGGTGCAGCCCCTGTCCACCGCGGAGAGACGGATGCCATACCGGCGCCGGCAGGAGAATCGGTACCGCAGGGAGGTGCTGCCGAGGATAGCGCCGATGACTCTACTCGTGAAAAGTTTCGCCGGATGCTCCGAGACGGGCAGCTTGACGACCGCGAAGTTGAAATCACTGTGCCGCCGCAGATGCCGAATATGGAAATTATAGCGGGGGGCAATCTCGACGATTTACAGAACAGTCTGCAAGGATTTGCTACCATGCTGCACGGTGGCGCCCGGAACCGCCGTCGTACGGTAACAGTCCGCGAAGCGCGCGGTATCCTGACTGAAGAGACGCTCGAAAATCTTGTCGACCGCGACAAAGTGTCGGAAATCGCAAAGCACCGCGTTGAACAGTCGGGTATCATCTTTATCGACGAAATCGATAAAATCGCCACGAAAAGTGGTGAGGCGCATGGACGGGATGTATCCCGCGAAGGGGTGCAGCGTGACATACTGCCGATTGTTGAGGGCAGCAATGTCAACACGAAATGGGGGGTGGTGAATACCACGCACATCCTGTTTATTGCGGCGGGCGCGTTCAGCGTTGCAGCTCCCGGCGATTTGATTCCGGAGCTGCAGGGGCGGTTTCCGCTTCGGGTTGAGCTTGAGTCGCTCCATGCTGCGGATTTTCGCCGCATCCTGACAGAAACAAAAAATGCGCTCACCCGCCAGTACGTTGCGCTGCTCGGCACGGAACAGGTTACGCTGACGTTTACCGACGATGCGATCGATCGTATGAGCTTTCTTGCCGAGGAGGTAAACGGCAAAAGCGAGAATATCGGTGCGCGCCGCTTGCACACAATTATGGAAAAGGTGCTTGACGACATTTCTTTTTCCGCGGATGAACACGCAGGCGAAACAATCACCATCGATGCAAAATACATCGATGAAAAGTTGAACGACCTCGTTGCTGACCAGGACCTGTCGCGCTATATCCTGTAGCGGCAGGTACTCCATAGCCGCGCGGTGTCTTTTGTGCTGTTCGTGCACACGATGCCGAGCGTGTGGCAGAAAAACGTATCCACTACTTGCAGTGCAGCGGCATCCGTCGCCGTACTGCAACTGCCGTTCATCCTGTCTTCCGGTAGCGTCTTTGTGCTCTTATCATGCCTGTATTCTGCTCTCCACCGCAGCGCAGGCGGAAAAACTGCTCACCTTTTTTTTGTTTGTGCCGAAAATAGGAGTGATGACCGGCCGCCGCCAGGTCAGCGGGAGGATTTTAAATTATGAACAATTTTTTCCGTTCAGTTGATTTGATGCACCGCGCCATGGACGTCAGCACGCTCCGCTATCAGGTTTCAGCGAACAATATTGCAAACAGCGAGGTACCGAATTTCAAACGCACCGTCGTCAACTTTGAAAGCGAATTGAAACGCGCATTTGAATCAGAGGAAGCAGCAAAGAACGGTTTCCAGCTGATGCGAACGGACGGGCGCCATATCCCGCTCAATGTACCGTACGACTACCGCGACGTTGAACCGCGGCGTGTGCTTGACTACACAACGACGGCAAAGGCGAACGGCAATAACGTTGACGCAGAGACAGAAGCGATGCTTGTCCTCGAGACACAGATGCACTACCAGCTGCTCTCACAGTTAACCGCATTTGAGTTTAGTCAAGTTAACACAGCGATGCGTCGGCAGTAGGATAGCAGGAGGTAACTAATGGGACTGTACAACAGCATTACTATAGCGGCAACGGGCATGAGTGCGGAACGGCTCCGTACCGACGTCATCTCGAACAATATCGCAAACGCTTCGTCGACCCGTACGCAGGAGGGGGGGGCATTTAAACGGTCGCGTGTTATCTTTGAGCCGATAGCAAAACGCTCCGCGCAGTGGCGAACGCCGTTCACCCCCCGCGATTTGGACAACGGCCCGGGAAAAGGCGTGCGCGTGCTTGAGATTGTTAAAGATACGGAGACAAAAGGACGGCTGGTCTGGGATCCGGAACATCCCGATGCGATTCAGTCCGGTCCGCACAAAGGGTACGTTGAATATCCGAATGTAAACATTGTCAATGAAATGGTTGATTTGATATCCGCCTCGCGCGCGTATGAAGCGAATTCAACGGTGATAGAAGGTTCTAAACAGATGTTTCAAGCGGCACTGGAAATCGGTCGTACAGTTTGATATAATGAACTACGGACTGCCAGCGCTTGAGACAGCGGGCGTGGCTGTGGCACGAGAGGGGGGATATGAAAATTGTTGACTTTGGTACATTACCGCTTGCCCGTACGCACGAGGCGCACACCGGCTCGTCTCCGATAACAGCGATGGCGCAGTCGCCGACGGTGTCCATTCCGTCTGCGGCACACGACGCGCTTGAAAAAAAACGTGTCGCATTTAGCGATTATCTGGTCGATGCCTTGAGCGCCATGAATAACCAGCAGCTCGACGTGACGCGCCTTGAGCGTCAGCTGATTACGGAGCCCGATTCCGTGGATATTCAGGATGTGACAATCGCCATGGCAAAAGCGCGTATGTCGTTGAATCTTGCTCAGACAGTGTTGGACAGAATCGTGTCCGGATGGAACGAGCTTTCTACGACGCGCTGACATAAAAAGAGCAAAAAAATGATATTGCTACTTTTCAGAATCGTGTTTCTGTGGTAGAATATTAACGGCATCTTTTTAATTCATTCAATGGGTGGGGAATATGAACGAATGGTTTAAAAAGGTAATGGACAAAGCAAAGGAATTGTGGGGGAAGTCCTCCATAGTTCAAAAAGTCATCCTGTTTGCGATTGCCGCTGCGGTTATTATCGCCATCGTTATGACGGCGCGCCTGTCTTCGCGGCCAACAGGACACCGGCTTTTTAATGCACCAGTTACCGATGAAGTGCAGCGCGCACGTATCCTTGACCGTCTGGACGAGGCGCGAATCACAGCAACAGTCAGTTCTGACGGCTACATCACCGTTGCGGATGAGTCGTCGTGGTACCGCGCACGCTCGATTTTGTTGAGTGAAAATTTAGTGCCGTCGAACACCGATCCGTTTGCGGGTGTCTTTGACCGTAACTGGTCGCAGACAGACGCAGACCAGCGTGCACGGTTGCAACGCGCGATGACGGAAGAAGTTAAGCGGCTCATCGAATCGAATGCCGACGTACAGAACGCTACCGTTATCATCGTATTCCCAGAGACTGCGCTGTTTGCATCTGATCAAAACCCGGTAACGGCGAGCGTCTCGCTGCGGGTGAATCCGTCAAGTGATTTGCTGTACAACCGCCGCCGCCTTTTGGGCATCCAACGGCTGGTGTTGAACGCCGTTGAGGGGCTGCGTGAAGAAAATCTTGTTATCACGGATAACGACGGAAACATTCTCAACAATTTTTCCGATATGGCGGAGCTTGACCGCGTCGATCTGGTTGCCCGCCAACAGCGCGAAATTCAAAAGCTTGAAACGTATTACCGCGCACGCATCTTGAAGTCTCTGCAGGACACGCTGACGCCGGACCGAGTGCGGAACCTTGACATAAAAATCGATATGGATATGTCAAAGCGTACGAGTCAGGCGACGACGTATTCTCCGATTGTCATCCGCGAAAATGACCCTGATCTTCCATATGATACCTCTGAATATCGGGACACGCTCCCGATTTCTCAACAGACCGTCACGCGTGACTGGCGCGGTACCGGCTTTAATCCTGAAGGCCCCGCGGGAACGGAAGGGCAGACGCCGCCGGTGTATTCGGATATGTCGAACGTTATCGGTAGTTCGGTTGAAACGGGCGTAACGCAGAATAACGTCATCAATACGAGGACGACGAATGAAGAGATCAGTCCGAACATCGACCGCGTTACTGTTGCGGTGAATATCGACGGTACCTGGACACAGGTGCTCGACCCAAAATCACACGAGCCGGTCGTCGATGAGGAGACGGGGGGGCTTAAGCGTACGTATGTGCCCGTGCCCCGTGAACAGCTTGAACAACTGGTGGACTACGTGCAGAATGCAGTCGGTTACGACCGGAGCCGCAACTACCGCGTAACGGTTACCAACATTCCATTTGACCGTTCCGCACAGTTTGCGGCAGAAGACGCCGCCTATTTCCGCGCGCAGCAGCGTCGTCTCGCAACGCTGCTCATATTAGCATCTGTCGCCGTTATTCTAGTCGGGTTCATTATCTTCCGTATGGTGAGCCGTGAACTTGAGCGGCGGCGGCGACTCCGCGAGGAAGAGCTGCTTCGTAAACAGCAGGAAGCGCGCGAGCGGGCGCTGTGGGAAGCGCGCGATACGGGCGTGGAAGTTACGATGTCGGTCGAAGAATCGCGGCGTGAGGAGCTGCAGCAAAATGCAATCGCGATGGCAAAAGACCATCCGGAAGAAGTGGCGCTGCTTATCAGGACGTGGTTGATGGAGGAAAGCTGATATGGCAGAAGAAGCGAAAAGCAGCACACCGAAACCGGCGCCCAAACCGGGTACCTTAAAGCCGATGTCGTCGAGTAAAAAAGCGTCAAAAGATTACAAGAACCTCACCGGCCGGCAAAAGGCGGCTATCTTTCTGGTGTCAATCGGGAGCGATGTTTCTGCTGAGGTTATGAAGCATCTGCGTGAGGACGAGGTTGAAACGCTCACCTTTGAAATTGCGCGTCTTGAGAAAATCGATGCTGACTTTAAAGAAGCGGTTCTGGAGGAGTTCCAGAATTTGATGAATGCGCAGAACTTCATCACCACAGGCGGCATCGATTACGCGCGTGAGCTGCTTGAAAAGTCGCTCGGCAGTCAAAAGGCAATCGACATCATCAACCGTCTTACGAGCTCGCTACAGGTACGCCCGTTCGACTTTATTCGCCGCACTGACCCTGCGCATCTTTTGAACTTTATCCAACAGGAACACCCACAAACGATTGCGCTCATCCTTGCGTATCTGGATCCAGGAAAGGCAGCGATTATTTTACAAAACCTGCCGGAAGATTTGCAGCCGGAGGTAGCGCGCCGCCTTGCGTCTATGGACAGAACGTCGCCGGATGTTTTGCGCGAGGTTGAGCGTGTGCTTGAGAAAAAGCTTTCTACGCTTTCAAGTGAAGACTACACTGCAGCCGGCGGCGTCGAGAGCATCGTCGAAATATTAAACCTGGTTGACCGCTCGTCTGAAAAGGCAATCATCGAATCGCTTGAAGAAGAAGATCCTGATTTGGCGGAAGAGATTAAGAAACGTATGTTCGTCTTTGAAGATATCGTTATGCTCGATGACCGCGCGATACAGAAAGTGCTACGTGAAGTCGATACGCAGGAGTTGGCAAAGGCGCTCAAATCCGTTGACACGGAAGTGCAGGACAAGATTTTCCGCAACATGTCCAAGCGTGCGGCGAGCATGCTCAAAGAAGACATGGAGTTTATGGGGCCGGTGCGCTTAAAAGACGTGGAAGAGTCGCAGCAGAAAATCGTTTCGACGATTCGGCGGCTTGAAGATTCCGGCGACGTGGTCATCGCGCGCGGCGGTGAAGACGAGATGGTCTCGTAATAGCGGAGAACAACGGCTATGGCAAAGACGGTATTTCGCCCGAATGAGATAAGAAATTCTTCAGATGAAATGGTGCTTAAGCTCGTCCACGATTATGGTCCTGTGGTTGAAGATGTGCCAGAGATTGTTGAGGAGGTATATGCCGGGCCGACGGCCGATGATCTGCGGCGTGAAGCGGAGCTGTTCAAAAAGAACTGGGAGCTTGAAAAAGAGCAGATGCTTGCACAGGCGCAGAGCGCAGCCGACGATATCGTCAAAAAAGCGGAAGACGCCGCGTTTGCCGAAGTAAAGCGCCAATCCGATCAGGCGGCGGTGATTAAAGCTGACGCCCAGCGTGCAGCGGATGAAGTGCTCGCGACAGCTCAGGAAAATGCGGAGAAGATAATTGCCAGCGCACGTGCGGAAGAGACGCGCATTAAAGAAGCTGCTCGTACTGAAGGCTATAACGAGGGGCACGAGGAAGGATACCGCATCGGCAATGCGGAGGCAGAGCGGCTCGTGGAGCGGCTCCACAAGATGCTTGAAGCGGTGATGGATCGCCGGGAAGAAATCCTTCGTGAAACGGAGACGCAGATAGTACAGCTGATTATTTTGATGACGCGCAAGGTGGTGAAAATTATCTCTGAAAATCAAAAGAGTGTCATCATGAGTAATGTGCTCGCTGCGCTGAAAAAAGTCAAAGGACGTGGGAACGTGTTGCTCCGCGTCAATCTCGAAGACGTAAAACTAACAACGGAACACATCGATGAATTTATCAAACGCGTTGAGAGCGTGCAAAGCATCACCGTGGCAGAAGATTCATCGGTTGAACGCGGTGGCTGTATTGTTGAAACTGATTTTGGCGCAATTGACGCGCGCATTTCAAGCCAACTCAATGAACTTGAGCAGAAAATTCTTGAAGTTTCGCCGGTGCGTACGCTCGCAAAGTCAGACAGTATCACTTCAGACGTATAACGGGTTCGGTCATGCGTGCAGCTTATACCGGTGCATTTGATTTTTCAAAATACCTCACCGCCGTTGAAGCAGTTGATCCCATCTGCTATGTCGGCCAGGTGACTGCGGTCAATGGTCTTCGTATCGAAAGTCGCGGTCCGCGCTCCGTTATTGGAGAAATGTGTACGATTCGTCTGCCTGACGGCAGTGAAATGATGGCAGAGGTAGTGGGGCTTGACGGGACGACGACGCGGCTGACCGCGTACGGAGATACGAAAGGGCTTGAAATTGGCGCGGAGGTGATTGCTTCAGGTCACGTGCTCCGCGTGCCCGTTGGTGAATCGCTTTTGGGGCGCGTTATCGATGCAACCGGAAAAGCGTGTGACGGCGCAGCTGCGATCGTTCCAGAAGCGTACTACCCCGCCATTGCGGATTCTCCTGATCCGATGACGCGCCTTCCGATTCAACGCCGCATGACGACGGGTGTCCGTGCCATCGATTCACTTTTAACCGTTGGCAAAGGACAGCGGCTTGGGATTTTTGCCGGATCCGGCGTAGGAAAGTCGACGCTTATCAGCATGATTGCGCGCAACACAAACGCTGACGTGAATGTTATCGGTCTGATTGGAGAGCGCGGTCGCGAAGTGCTTGACTTTATCCGCCGGGATTTGGGCGAAGCAGGATTAAAACGGTCGGTCGTCGTTGTGGCGACGGGTGACCAGCCGCCCATCTGTCGGCTTCGTGCGGCGTATGTGGCGACGGCTGTTGCCGAATATTTCCGCGATCGCGGAAAAGACGTCATGCTTATGTTCGATTCCGTGACGCGCTTTGCTCAAGCGCAGCGTGAAATCGGGTTGGCAAACGGTGAGCCACCGGCACAGGGGGGGTATCCGCCGAGCGTCTTTGATATGATTCCCAAACTCCTTGAACGCGCAGGAACGAATGACAAAGGTTCTATCACCGCGTTTTATACGGTGCTTGTCGATGGTGACAACATGAACGAGCCGATTACCGACAAAGTACGCGGTACGCTTGACGGCCACATCGTCTTGAATCGCCGACTGGCAGGCGCTTATCATTATCCTGCGATCGATGTGCTGCAATCTATCAGCCGTCTTTCAAAGCGGGTGACAGGAAAAGAAACGCAGAAAGCGGTCGGTGTAATACGGCAACTCATGGCAACTTACGCTGAAAACGAGATGATGATTACCGCAGGTATCTATCAGGAAGGAAACGCTGCTGCCGTTGACGCGGCGGTACACAAACATGCTGATATCGAAGCGTTTTTGACGCAGGAAGAATATGAGGCATGCCCGATGGATGAAACGCTGACGCGCATGGCGGCGCTCACCGGCGTGCAGATTCCGGCGGAAGAATACGGGGAGACGCCGATGCTTTCACTATCAGCAGATGGATATGTGCAGCACACTGCCGCTACCGCACGCGAAGTGCAGGATGCTGCGGGGGCAGCCAGCATCGTTTCAGGCAATGAGAGTGCGGTTTCCGTGCAATGAGAGCGTTTTCTTTTCCGCTTCAGAGCATTTTGACGTATCGCGAATATGTGCGCAGTCAGGCCGAAACCGAGCTTGCCGCTGCGCTTTTAGCGGAACGCGGTATTCACGATAAGCTTGATGAAATTGCGCAGCACTATATTTCGGTAAAACAGGAAACGGCTGGGTCGGCCGATTTTGCGACCATCAGTGCAGCGCAGCAGTTCTATGCGCTCCTCGATTCCCAAAAAGAAGACCTGTTACAGCAGCTAGCGGAAGCGCAGCTGGTGACCGAACAGAAACGTGCGGCGCTCCGCGAAGCGATAAAACACACGCAGTCGCTCGAAAAACTGCGGGAACGACAACAAGCAGAATGGGAGCAGCTGGAGCTTGCACAGGAATCAGACGCACTCGATGAAATCAATACTCAAAGGCGCTTCCACCGATAAATTCGCGGATAATCGATCGGTCAGGTACTTCTGTTGACGCTATCGGTGAAAAGTTTCCTAAAAAGTTCAGGAGCCGGC
>JAFUFE010000014.1 GCA_017470085.1 Treponema sp. | reverse complement strand
TGCTGCTGGAGAACTCGATCGTGCCGATGCAGCAGTACAGCTACACGACAGGGAAAAATGCGACGGACGCGGCGATGATCATCGATGCGATGGACTTGCTGTACACGGAAAAATATGATGCATTCGTGCTCGTCTCTTCCGATAGCGATTTTACCAAACTTGCGTCACGGCTCCGTGAATCGCAGGAAACGGTATTCGGCGTGGGCAGAAAACAGACGCCGATTTCGTTTGTAAACGCCTGCGATGAGTTTATTTTTATTGAAAACTTAAAAGATGTCGATGAAAATCCGGTACCGGAGAAGGTAGCGGTCAAACGAAATCGTACCGCGTTCCGAAAAGTTGCTCCTGCTGGCGGGACCGCGGCGGCGGGAAGTAAAAATAGTTCTGGGGGGGGATCTCCTGACTCTATGACGGATCGTCAGTTCCGTTTGATATACAATCTTTTAATGAATGCCCACGAAACGTATTCCGATGAGACGGGGTGGGCGCCGGTGGCCTCTGCCGGTTCGCTGTTCAAGCGGCAGAATCCCGGTTTCGATACGCGTGATTTCGGTTTTAAAAAACTTTCCGATTTAATTGCTTATCTTGATGATGACTTCGAGATGAAAGGTGAGCCAAACCGGGGGGGGAACAGCAGCACCTTGTACTATCGGCCGATCGACAAAGAATAACGACGGAACGATTTTTATTTTGCGGTGCATGTCCATTCCACCGCAGTGTTAGCCGCGCAGCAATTTCTTGATTTGTGCGAAGGGGGCGGCTATCACTGTGTGATACGAACGGTTTTACGGAAATTATTGTACTCGTCGCTCTGCGGCAAGGTTGGCGATTTCTTTTTGGCACAGCGTATCACACGTTTCGTTGTATGGAATGCCAGCATGCCCTTTTACCCACTGCCAGTTGATAGCGAGCGGAGCGGAAAGCGCGTCAAGCCGTTGCCAGAGGTCTTGATTCAGTACCGGTTTTTTGCTGCTCGTGAGCCAGCCGTTCTTTTTCCATTTTTTTATCCAGTCTGTGATGCCGTTTTTGACGTACTGGCTGTCGCTGTAAAATGCAATGGGGCGCGCCCGCATGCGCGCGTCGGATGACACTGCGGCGAGTGCCTGAATGGCAGCAGTGAGCTCCATCCGATTGTTCGTTGTCTGTGCTTCCCCTCCGCTCAGTTTGGTTTCTGTATCGCCGTCAACGATAACGCATGCCCAGCCGCCGGGGCCAGGGTTTCCGCTACAGCCACCGTCGGTGTAGATAATTATCGGTGTTTCCGTATCCATGAAAGCTAGTATACAAGGCTGCCGCTGATTCGGCAATCGGGGGGTGGAGGAAAAACAGGATGGGGCTACGTAGATGACAGCTTGATGGCAGGCGCCGGCACTTGATTTGTACAGAAGATATCTGTAGCACTTTGTGCGGTGCCCCCATTAAAATGATGTAGCGCCTCGTCTCGATTGCATCGGTTTCCTGAAACACCTTAACAAGTGTGTTTCTAAAATGTAGCCGACGTGTGCACCCGGTGGATTTTTCAGAGAAGCGGTTCATCTTGAAGACCCGCGTTCATATGCGGAAAGTGTATCCCCCCCCTCCCTCCACACACACCACCACACATACGGCGCGGCAGGGGCGTTCATTGCCTTGCGGTGCGGAACCAGAGAAGCAGTTTTCGTTTCTTTAAAATTTATACATTGCCATTTGCTGCCCTGACATCTGTTCTGTCTGCCGTCATTGCCTAAACGTGCACAATCATCTATACTCACGCGTAGTATGGCAAAGCAGCAGATTCAGGGAATGAAAAAACTGAATGTCCATTGGGCAGATCAGATGGCCGAAAAAATTATCGCCGAACGCGGTGAGCGAGAGCTCTATACGTGTGCGTCGGGTATTACGCCTTCAGGAACGGTGCACATCGGAAACTTTCGGGAAATCATGACGGTCGATCTGGTGGTGCGCGCCTTGCGGGACCGCGGCAAAAACGTGCGCTTTATTTATTCTTGGGATGATTACGACGTGTTCCGAAAAGTGCCGCTCAACATGCCGGAGCCCGAAACGCTTGAGCGGTATCTGCGGTTTCCGATTACCATGGTGCCGGACACGACGGGGCGGAACGAAAATTATGCGCGCCATCATGAAGTCGACATTGAGTCCGAGCTGCCGCGCGTCGGTATCGCTCCTGAGTTTTTGTATCAGGCAGAACGCTACCGCGCGCATCGATACGCCGACGGCATGAAAAAAGCGATGCAGGCGCGTGAAACAATCAAACAGTGTTTGAACGAATATCGTGATGACGCACACAAAATGAACGCAAAAGACAACTACTGGCCGGTATCGGTGTTCTGTTCCGTGTGCAATCGTGATACGACGACGATCACAGGCTACGACGGTGAGTACGCCGTCTCTTATACGTGTGAATGCGGTAACAGCACGACCGAAGATCTCCGCACATCGCAAGGATTTAAGCTCGGTTGGCGGGTGGACTGGCCGATGCGGTGGAACGAAGAGCAGGTTGTGTTTGAACCGGGGGGGAAGGATCACGTCAGCCCCGGCGGTTCATACGATACGGCAAAGCTCGTGTCGAAGCGCGTGTACGGCTGGCAGGCACCGGTGACGATGAAATACGATTTTGTGACGCTCAAAGGGGTACCGGGAAAAATGTCGTCATCAAAAGGAAAAGTCATCGCACTGCCTGATGCGCTTGCTGTGTATCAGCCGGAAGTCCTACGCTATATCTTTGTGGTCAATCGGCCTGATCACGAGTTTTCTATCAGCTTTGATACGGATGTCATCACGGTATACGAAGCGTACGACCGAACGGAGCGCATCGCTTGGGGGGTGGACACGGCAAAAAACGACGAGATTGCTGCACGGGAAAAACGCGTGTATGCGCTTTCACAAGTGCAGCCGGAGCTACCGCGCGTTATGCCGTATCAGATTGGCTTTCGTCTGTTGACAACGCTCATGCAGACGTATTCTGGGGATATCGCTGCTGTGCTTGCGGCACTCGGTGACGTGCGTCCCGAACAGCGCGAAACGCTCATAAATCGTATGCGCTGCGCATGGTTTTGGGTTACCGAGTGCGCGCCAGATGAGTTTACGTTTTCGCTCCGTCGTGACGGGACAAAGGCTGTGCTGTCTGACGCAGCGGTAGCGGCAGTACGCATCGTCCGTGATACTGTTGTTCCGATGATAGACGCTGTTGACGAAAAGACATTCGGTCAAAAACTGTACGCCGCAGCAACAGACGCCGACATAGAACCCAAAATGCTCTTCCGCGCGCTCTATCAGGCGCTCATCGGAAAGGAGCAGGGACCGCGACTTGCAAGTTTTATGCGCATCATCGGAAAAGAAACGATACAGACCATATTGGCAGGATACTGAATATTCTAAAAATAACGGTATGCCTTGCACACGGAATACACCTGACGGTATACTGGAACGATGAATGTGTATCCAGTGTCGGGCGAAAAAATTTCTATTAAGGGCGCCCGTGAACATAATCTAAAAAACGTTACTATTGATATACCGCGCGGCAAGCTGGTGGTGCTTTCAGGACTGTCCGGTTCAGGAAAAAGTTCGCTCGCGTTTGATACGCTGTTTGCGGAAGGGCAGCGGCGATACATGGAAAGCCTTTCGGCGTATGCGCGTCAGTTTTTAGGGCGCATGGACAAACCGGACGTCGATTTGATAGAAGGACTTTCACCGGCAATCGCCATTGAGCAGAAGTCGACGAACAAAAATCCGCGCTCAACGGTCGGCACGGTGACGGAGATTTACGACTACTACCGACTGCTCTTTGCGCGCATCGGGCATCCGCACTGTCCGAATTGTGGCCGGGAAATCAGCGAGCAGTCTGCCGACCAGATTATCGACACGATTATGGCGTGGCCTGATGGCACGAAAATCCAAATCCTTGCACCGGTCGTCCGCGGGAAAAAGGGTGAGCATCAAAAAGTGTTTGACGATGCACGGAAGTCCGGTTTTGTGCGCGCGCGTATCGACGGCGTGATGAGCGACTTGGAAGAAAAAGTTAAGCTCGACAAACAAAAAAAACATACGATAGAAATCATCGTTGATCGCATCGTCATACGGGGGGGGGATGCAGCTACGCGGAAGCGACTTGCTGATTCGGTGGAGACAGCGCTTGAAAGTGCAAACGGCATCATCATCGTGACGAAAAAAAATGATGATGGCGAAACGGAAGTTTTTTTTTCGCAGAAAAACGCGTGTCCGGACTGCGGCATTTCTGTTCCCGATTTGCAGCCGCGACTTTTTTCGTTCAATAATCCGTTCGGCGCCTGTCCGGAATGTACGGGGCTCGGTGAAAAAATGGAGTTCGCGCTGGATTTAATGATTCCCGATAAAAGCGTGTCGTACGAAGCGGGGGGGATATTGCCGTACGCGCCGACGTCGCAGTGGAATCGAGCACGTTTTCAGGCGCTCGCCGATGCATACGGTTTTTCGCTGTCTGATCCATATAAAAAATTAACCAAAAAGCAAAAAGATGTGCTGCTGTACGGTTCTGATGAACCGATTCATTGGAAATATAAAAAACAAAGTGGGGAAGGGTATTCGGTGTACAATCAGCCGTGGCCGGGAATTTTTAACGACATGCGTCGCCGCTATGTGGAAGCGTGGGGGGACGCCATGAAGGAAAGCCTTGAAAAATATATGGAGCATCGCGTCTGTACCGCGTGTGGTGGTAGGCGGCTCCGTCCTGAAGCGCTCGGCGTTACGGTGGGAGGCAAGAATATCGATGAGCTTGTACATTACTCAATTCAGGAAACGATAGATTTTTTTGAAACGCTTTCGTTGTCAGCTGCGGAGACGGAAATCGCCGATCAAATCATAAAAGAGATTGTGGCGCGGCTGCATTTTTTGAAGAATGTTGGGCTTGATTATCTGACACTTGAACGGGCAGCAGAAACGCTGTCGGGGGGGGAAGCACAGCGGATCCGTCTGGCGACACAGATTGGCTCTGGGCTTGTCGGCGTCATGTATATCCTTGACGAACCATCGATCGGACTACATCAGCGGGATAACAAAAAACTTATCGCAGCGTTGACCCGTCTGCGCGATTTGGGGAATACAGTGATTGTCGTTGAACATGATGAAGAGACGCTCCGTACCGCTGATTATCTGATTGATTTAGGACCGGCAGCCGGTGTCAGAGGGGGTGAAATAGTTGCTGCGGGAACGCCCGAACAGGTGGCCGCTGTTCCCGAAAGCGTGACGGGACAGTATCTTGCCGGGACGCTCCACATGGCGATTCCGTCAGCGCGGCGTACGGGTAACGGAAAATTTCTGGAGTTGACCGGAGTAACGGAGCACAATTTAAAAGATGTGTCGGTGCGCATTCCGCTCGGCACGTTTACATGCATTACGGGGGTATCTGGTTCAGGTAAGTCAACGCTAATGACCGACGTGCTCTATCCAGCGCTCAGCAATAAGATTATGCATTCAGCTTATCCGGTCGGCGCATACAAGAAGATGGTGGGAAGTCAGTATATCGACAAAGTGATACATATTGACCAAAGCCCGATCGGTCGGACACCGCGGTCAACTCCGGCGACGTATGTCGGCGTTTTTTCAAGTATTCGAGATTTGTACGCGTCGCTTCCCGATGCCAAGGCGCGCGGATATGCGCC
>JAFUFE010000144.1 GCA_017470085.1 Treponema sp. | reverse complement strand
GGGAGCGAGGCAAAAATGGGCACAGCCTTTTAGGGTAAAAGCGGTTTTAAAAATTTTAAAATTTTTAAAATAAGGGCATTTTTCCAAACGGGGAGCAAGGCGGTGGTGCGTTGTCAGCGGCGGTGGGCGCGGCAGAAAGCGGAAGAAACCCGTGAATAAGATGAAGAATCAGGAGGAAGATTCTCTTGCCCAACCTATGAGTGAAGTGAAAAATCAGCTTAAAAGTGCATTCGGTCAAGCGTGTGGCGGAATGTTTGAAAAGAAATGAGGAGGAAAAATATGAATGAAAAAGAAATCACAAAGCATGTTCATGCCTTTTACGATTTTATAAAAAAAGATTCCCAACATCGTTATAAGTCTTGGGAACATTGCTACGCATTTTTCTATGAGCATCACAATAGATTATGCAAAGCAGATATATTAGATAAAGCGGCGTTGCATCTTGGAATGTACCTTGCAAGCTGGGGAATGTTCAGAGGTTCGGGCGGTCTTTTGTGGAAAGATTATACGATTTATAAAGACTTATTGGTAAGAGTTCAGCCGTTGCTTTTTAAGGATGAACCAAAAGAATTATCTGACGTAATTGGAAATTTTTTCAATTCTGTAAAAGTAGAAAAAGCAGACAAGATACACAATCCTCCCGAGAATATTGAAGATATTGATATAGAAAAAACAGAAGGGAAAAACATAAAACCCACAATTACACTTGTTTCAAAAATTATGCTTGGTCTTGATGCTTCCTGCACTGCGTTAGATGAATATGTCTGCAGCGGAATTGAAAAAAGCTGTAAATGCAAGAATTTTTATCAGAACCCGTATACAGAAATTCCAAATGCATTAGCTGAAGTCAAAAAATTCTATGATGAACATAAGCAGGAATTTGATGAGTTGCAAAACGATATACAACTGGAACTGGATTGCGGTGCACAAATTCCCTATCCGCCCATAAAACTGCTTGATATGTATTTCTTCCAGATTGGGGAGAGAAAATAATCAAAAAAGCATGGGCACCGCTGATGCATCCGACATCGCGGGAACACACGTGGCGCTCTTAGTCGTGCGCCCCGTCACATTCCCGCGATTTTCAGCAAAAGTACCGTACACTCAAGTTTTTACCACGCAAATGGAATATCACGTCTTCTTTCAATTCGGTTTCCCTAAAGTCGGCATTTTCTGAGCACACATCAGCAAGAATTGTTTTAACTGTATCTCTGCAGGAATAAGCACGAAGTCCGTTTTCGGTTGCAGGGTTTTCTAATTGTGCACATGTTAATTCCATTATTTCAATGCTTTAAATTTTGCAAAATATGCATCAATTTCATCGCCCATTTCTATACCGACTTGTTCAAAACAATCCAACAAAGTTTGATATGCACCTTCGCCACCAAGGAAGTCCCAAAATTCTTCGGCAACTTTTAGTTCTTCCTGCAAATCGAGCATGCCACGCATTGTCCAACGGGCGTAAGGTTCGGGAGCGTAAGGATTATATGGAATGGCAATGCCCGTGTTAATTTTTGCACTGGGGTTTTCAGCGAGCGTAACAGCAACCCATTCAAGTGATGTACGTTTGAATTGCTTAAATTCGTTGGAATTCGGTTTTGCAGATTTTATATCAAAGAAATATAATTCCCCAGATTTTGACTTTACCAGCAAATCAACTTTTGTCGGCTTGATAGTGTGCATTTCTCCAGATTGACAAACTGCACGGATTTTTTCAATTTCGTCGTGCTTTGCGGGCACGGTTGCGGCAATGTTCAGTCCATCGATAATATCTTGAATGACGTGCTGGGAAAGCTCGCTGATTTTATTATTCGGTGTGAACTGCTTTTTGCTTTCTGCAAAGGTGCTCTGGCCAAGTGCAAGTGCACAGGTTCAAAAATAGTTGTTCCAAAATTCGTACATAGTGAATGAATGAAAGAATACAATGCAAGCCTATCCGCTCCTAATAAGCGCGTATGAAATGGCATTACGCCTGGTTCTGGATTATATTTTGAAAACTTATTGCGTAATGCAGTCCGCAAAATTTCCTTTATTGCTTCTGTGTTCATTTTACAACTCCTTGAAATGGAAAATTGTTTCAGAATACGCATTTTTTGCTTTTTCAGTGCGATTCAAAACAGGACGCTCGTAGCGATTGACGATTCTCATCCTCGCTTTTTCGGCAATGTGCGAATAGAGATTGTATTTGTCATTCGCGACTAAAAACACATTGTAGTCGTCGGCAAGATAGTGTTTGCAATGTGAAAGCACAGCCGCAATCCCTTCAACATAGGCGGCGCGTGCATCAAGCGTTTGCCCATTGCGCAACGGTCCGATTTCCTGTATATCATGACGCGGAAAACTAAACAGTTCATATGTGTAGGCGTGCTGTTCGTGATAGTCGATAAGTCCCACATATGGTGGTGAAGAAAAGATGCCCCGTATTTTTTGCGCGCTCACTACGTTGTAGAGCAATTCATTTTTTTCTCTCAACGCTGAAAGCAAATCGATAGTGCGGCTATCACCAGTCAAACAGATTTGTGCAGTGTTCGTTCGTAATTGACTAAACTGATATAAGCGTTTCACTGTATCTTTGCTGTAAGTACTCCACCATTTTGTTATAGAAAAAAGCGGCTTACAGATTTTGTAATGTTTAGTGCAGTAATAGGTCGTTTTTACAGGCTCCAACAGCGTCGCAAGGTCAGAATGGGTAGTCGCACGGCAGGAACGCATTGTTCTGCTTAAAATTACCCTGAGCACATTGCAAATTTTTGCATCGGCAACTGCGTTGATAAGGTCGCGCATAAGATACAACTCGCTTCGTATACTCGGCAAAAACCATTTTGTGATAAATGATTTGTAGTCAGTTTCAAGCGAGATACCGTATTTTTCTATCAGCGCAGTATATGTCGGCAAAAATTCATCAACCTTTTGCTTGCTGTATGTTTTTTCATCAATCGTCTTGGTACGAATTGCATATTTATAATCATACGCAGAAAAATAGTGCGTATTAAAAGCGTTTAATGCGTCCTGCAACGCTGTATCAAAAGCAGCAAGCATCGTCTGGTTGTAATACTCCTGTAACTTATGCGTGATGTAGTCGATTTTTTGTTCAAGAGCGAGCATATCCATATCGGCAAGTTTACAGTTTGCAATGAGCGTGTTAAAAAGCGAAACATCAATGCCAACTGCGTGCAAGCCGAGTTCGTTTGCTTGTACAAGCGTAGTGCCGCTCCCGCAAAACGGGTCGAGCACAATATCTCCCGCCTTAAAATATGATTCTTTCTTGAAAGCATCAGTATGCATGTCTAAAAAATATTCCACCAACTGCGGAATAAACTTGCCTTTGTATGGGTGCAAGCGATGAACATGCTTGGTTGTTTCGGCTTCGGTGCAATTTGAAAACGACAGCGCCCAGTTTAGACGTTCGTCTTTCCATTTATTTTCGGTGTATTTTTGATTTTGCTCGTAATAGTCCTTGAGTTCTGCAAGCGAAACCGCGGGAGCGCCGTTTGCGTCGCGTTTTTTGATGAGCGCGTATTGAATGAGGTAGCTGATATTGCTATTAGAAACAGGCTTTTGTAAAAAAGCAGTTGCCCAGCGACTTGCTTCGGGAATAGTAAGCAGGTCTTTTGTAGCGGAGTTTTCACTAATCATTAAAAGCGAGCGTAGCATTTTTTAGGGAAAAATAAAAGTAGGCGAAGGTTCACATTTTCTTTTCCGATATGCCGAGCGGATTTATCGTTGCAGTACATTCATTCACAATCTGGGAAATTTTCCCGTTTTGTTTAGATTTACCCGCTCGTACAAGCGGAACGGAACGCAGCCATACGGCAACATCTTTTTCATTGTAGTAAAAAGAACTTGCATAAATCTTTTCAAATGACTTTGAGACCTTTGTGCCTTCTATCATTTCTTTTAGACCTGAAGAAATAATATAGTGCTCTACAATGACGCCTTTTTCAAAGGCATACAACCGAATTCTTTCAAACCATTCTTCGACCCCTGGGAACAATTTGATAGAGGCACCGTATTCGGTCAGTTTCTTTTTTGTAAACAAAACCGCACCTTCCGATTTTTGCTTCATTGTGTACATATATGCAAGATTTTGGTCCATATCATTTTGCTCTGCAAGTCCATTTGATTCTTCCCAAAATGAACTCACATCACAATCTACTGATTGGATGAATCCCTGCGCTTGCATATCATCAGGAGTCAGTGTTTTATCAAAATCGTAACAAATAGCAACAACAGGTTTTGATTCTTTCGTCTTTCGCTCATATTCCTTTGCCATATTATAAAGCTCCTACAAAAATGCTTTTATTTATTCTGTTTCCGCATTGAGGAATACAACTTCATCAGTCTGCTGATATGTTTTCTTGTATGCGAATTCATCTTCCTTTTCTTGATTTCGCGCAAAGAGTGTCAGCGATGGTTTTCTGCATGCTTCTTCCATGTACAAATCTGTGACATCTCTTTCTTGAATCTGCTTATTGCCAAAAGTTTCCAGAGCGGAAAGAACATTTGATTTTCCTGAATTGTTTGCACCAATGAGAATGACCAAATCGCCAAGTTTACCTTTGTTCAGAGAATTATTGAGTACTAGTCGCTCACGGTATGGTTTTTCATCTTTAAATCCGATATTTCTGTAACCTTCAATTCGTAACGCTCTTTCCACAATTATTCACCTCCTTCTTTATCAAGAATAGTTCTTATGTCATCATACGGCTTTAAAAACGCAATCTCTTCATCAGAAAGCTTGCGTTTTCTGAACAGCAGATAGATTTTCAGCAGGTAATTTATCGCATCATCATAATCTGTTTTCTGAACAATCAGTTCGATAAATTGACTTTTCACTGATTCTGGATTCGCAATAAGATAGCGTTTTATCTAGTTATATAAATGATTCTCTTGAATGTCTCCCAATTCCTTTTTTTCAACCGAATTTGTCAGAATATATGAAATAACAGTCCTTTTTCCAATCAAAGGGTTTTCATCGATATATTTAAAAAGCTTTAGAACATGCTTATTGATTACGGAACGGTCACCAACATCATACGCCTCGATGAATTTATACATCGTCGGGCGCGATAGTTGCAGATACCCCGAAAGTTCGGTAATTTTTAATTCCATATCTTTTAAGCGTTTTTTATCATATGTTTCCGTTTTACATTATTTTACATTTTTTGCAAAGTATTTTTAATTTTTTCTTCCAATGTCACCTCTTCCCCACAATCCGAAGCGTACGCTTATCCCGCTCGGTTACTCAGAGGAGCCGATTTTGAACAGACAAAAATAAAAAAAATGAGCCTAGTCAAAGTGTCCAAAATGTGGGGTACGCTTCCAATTACAGGACTTACAACGATTGCCAATGGGGCATTTAAAACTCGGCAAAAGATGGTAATTGCGGACAGCAGTTTTCCGCTACCGAGCGCTTTCCCAGTAGCGGTTCATACTATTCAACCGATGTGTATTAAAGCACGCGTATCACCAGCCGTGTTGATGCAACCTCTTATACCGCCGCCAAAAATTCTGTCACTTGTTTTTGCACTGCGGTCACATGCTCATCGCTCAACGCAAGCACATCTGTTTGAAACGCCGTCGCATCAGCAGAAAATCCAGTCCCCTCTCCGCCAACCACTTCCATGCGCATAAAATCGAGCAGCTTTTTCAAATCTGCACGCGAGGAACGCGTCGCATTTTTACCGCCTACGCCGCTTATCGTTACCTTTTTGCCAGTGACCGCAGTGCCGCTTGCAAAATCACCCAGCACGAGCGAACGCGAAAGCCAGTCCAAGAGATTTTTAAGCACGCCAGGAACAGCAGCATTGTATTCCGGCGTGCATATCCACAAACCGTCTGCTGCCTGCACCTCGCTCCGAACACGTGCAATGCTCGGCGGCGTGGGATTTTCTGCATCCTGATTCATGAACGGCACATCGGCATACTCAAGGAACGACACTTCCGCGCGCGTCCCGATGAGCGACGCAATTTTATTTGCAAGCTGCCGATTGAACGACTGTGCTCGTAACGACCCAACGATAAAAATAATTTTTTTTGGCATGATAAACTCCTTAAAAACCGTACGCGGATCCGCCCTGCCTGCCAACAGGTCGGCTGCGATGCCATAAAACGCGACAGATTCACACAAAAACATCGTTCTTTTATGTGAACGGCGCAGAGCACTATAAGTATACAAACTGTGATTGTATGAATTAAAATCACACCCGATAAAAATCCCTACAAAAACAGATCATCTTTCCGCCGCATTGTAGAGGAAACAAAAAGAAAAAGCAATGGAGCAAACGCTGTCGCCACGGCTGTTCAGCAACTGTTCTGTGCCGAGCTATTTTAAAATGTTACTCAAGAAAATGTGAACACACCGGACGCATAACAGGACCGTGCCCTACATGAGCAGCCGTCCCAACTGTGGTGACAGCGCAAAAAGTGTGTACACTTACTATAATTGTTTGCCGCCGCTTATCTTCCGGAAAGGGCAGCATTATCGTTTATCAAAACAGGCGTTCACAGTCTAAACGGCTCTACGGCGCCCTCTGCACCGGCAACAAGCCGCGGAATAGAGATGAGTACGGCATCTTCCAAAAGCGGCACTCGCACCGTTCCGCGGTAATCGATGGTACCGTCAAACGATTGCACACGGATCCGTATGCGCTACCCTTTTATACTGAACTTGTCCCGATCGCCACGAAAAAATTCTGACGCTGTCTGGCGATCCAACGTCACCGTCATTCCATTGATGGCACGGTATGAGCCATCATCCGCCGCGTGATTGTCGATAAGCACCGTGTGCGTGCGCCCTGTCATAAACATGATGCTCGTGAGTACAATGTATATCGCGACAAACACTCCATAAATAACGATACGATTTTTGTTCAACTGCGTCATTTTGTTCACTTCCTCTGCGGATAAAAATGATCCCGGAGCACACTGTACACTACAATCGCAGTTGTGACAAGGAGCGCTTCTTCCGCGGTGTAAGCCGCTTGTGAACCGAAATATAATATGATAGGAAAAAAGAAACAATTTTTCAGAGAGAATCTAGGCACTGCGAGCAGACACTGTATCTATTTCTTTTGTACGCACGGCTTTCCAATCGGCGTGCTCCCTATTTTTCTTGAGTGTATTTCACGCACTGCGGCGTTTTTGTACGTTGCGCATTTTTTATGCGTCGTCCCGATTTAAAACATCTGTCCACACAACAGGCTTTACGCCGCGCCCGCTCTCAAGCTCATACGCGCTTTTTCTGCATTGCGATACGCTCTCCATGAGTGAATCACGAGCGCAAGCGCAATCACGCCGTAGCCGATGAACTGGCGGAAATATTCGCCGATGTTTGCGTTGCCGAAAAGATTTTGCCCCGCGCGCGGCACGACGATATACATCAAGTGCAAAAGCACAACGCCGGCAAAACAGTTTGCAATGCTCGCTTTGCTCGCAGACGCGCCGCCCACTAAAATCGCGGCGGCAGCAAAAAATCCTGTCTGGTCGTGCGCGTTGTACGTC
Organism: Treponema sp.; assembly: GCA_017470085.1. Taxonomy (GTDB): domain Bacteria; phylum Spirochaetota; class Spirochaetia; order Treponematales; family Treponemataceae; genus Treponema_D. The sequence continues at coordinate 5,339 of JAFUFE010000144.1, read as the reverse complement.
TGCATGTTGCCGAGATTTTGCAAAAAGATGAGCTGCCCGATGCACGCAAGCACGGTAGAAATCACAATCGAAACGATGCGTGTTTTTTCTACGGGAATGCCCGCCGCATTCGCGACCTGCTGGTTCTGCCCCACCGCGCGCATGTCTTGACCGAGCTTTGTCTTTTTGAACCACACGATAAAGAGCGCCAAAAGCACCACCACCAGATACGTTGAGATGGGAACTTTGATGCCGGCAATGCGCACCATGAGCACGTTGTCAAGCGCTTGCCGCACGGGGTCAAGGTTGAGCGTATTTCGCACGCCCCAGCCGCGCGAAAGGGCAATCGCTTTGTTGTGCAGCGGCACGAGACTTCCGAACAAATACAGCACGATAAACTGATACACGCCGTTGAAGAAAAAGCCTAAAATGTAGCTCGTCACCATTTCGCGCCCGCGTGCGTGGTTTAAGATGGTACCTGCAATCCAGCCGAGCAGCACCGAAATAGGTATACCGATGAGCGCGGCAAAGACGAGTCCCTGCATGCCGGAGATGCCCCAGTCCATCGCAAAAATCAAGCCGATTTGTCCCGCCATTGCGCCGAGCACCATGCCGAAGTTTATGCCCATGCCTGCCATAATCGGCAGCACGAGCGAAAACACCAAAAACGAGTTGCGCGCGATGCGCGTCAGTATTTCGTCGAGAATGAATTTTCCTGAATAGCCCGAAATCGGAATTGAAACGATGGTGAGCACTAAAAAAATCTCTGCGACTAAATTATCCGCAAGGAAGCTCTTCACGTGTACGTTTGTCAATTTCTTCATCGTTTTCTCCTAAAAAAAGTCAAGTAGAAAGTGCCATCTTTCGATTGACTTTTTATACACATTCGAAACGGTGTTGAGAATGTGCAATATATATGTACGTTTGCAATGCAAACGTATGAAGATGAAAGCCGCACCATGCGAGCGGCTTTCATCGTGTCTCTCCCGTCTTTCGTGTGAGCGCGTACAAAATCATGCCGTTAGAAAGCACAATGCGAATAACTTCCGACACGTCTGTCTGCAAGATGCTGTTGATGACAGATGGCGTGAGCGTCAGTATGCCTTGAAACAAAATCGTGCCGATGACGACATTCGCTATCGTCGCTTTGGTGATTGACGCGCCGCCGATTAAAATCGCTGCCACCGCTGGAAACGCCATGTACAGCGGCGCTTGATACAACTGAATGAATCCGTAGCTCTGCTGATACACCACAATACCGAGCGCGCCGGTCACGGTGGAAACGACGACGCTTACCATACGCATGCGATTTATGTTGATGCCACTTGAGCGCGCATAGTCAGGGTTCGAGCCGACTGCGGTGAGCGCTGTTCCCGTGCGGCTCTTCATAAAGAGCCACATCGCAAAACTTACCAGCGCGCAGAACAAAATCATGCCGGTAGGAACAGTGAACGAGCCTATCCTAATCGCAAGAAAATCGTTGAGCTGATGCATCCAGTAGCCGTCGAGCGTAATCGTCGTGCGTAAGCCCTGCCCCTTGTAGCCCCACACCATGTTTTCGCTCGTGAACGGCAGCACAAGCCACATGATTGACATGAACATGACGGCGGCAAATCCCACATAAAGCGCAATCGTCATCTCCTCGCCGCGCACGCGGTTCAAGAGCATACTGTACAACACGCCGAACAAAACGGCAAACGGAATAGAAAGTGCCGCCGCGCCGAACAGTCCTCCCCAACCGGTAAAGCCAAACTGCATGGAGAGCGTTGCACCGAGCAAGCCACTGATGACGCCGAGCGACAGACCGAAGTTCAAACCTGCTCCGGAAAGAATCATCGGAACCATGGCAAGCGTCAAAAGCTCGTTCTGTCCAAAGCGCACCACGATGTCACCGAGCACCGCGCTCATTGACACGCCCACAAACGGCGCAACGATGAGCAGCACGAGCAAAAATCCTGCAATGATGAGGCGCGGTAATCCAAACGCCTGTACTTTTTCTTTGAACATATTGTGATTCATGCTGTTTCCTCCACCGATTCGCCCGACATTAAAAGCGCAAACTGCTTCGGTTCTGCGCGTGCGTTCAAAATGCCGGCAATCGTTCCGCCCGACACCACTGCCACGCGGTCGCACACGGAGCGCAGTTCTTCAAGCTCGCTCGACACCATCACAATCGTTGTGCCCTGCTCCTTGTTGTAGCGGCGCAGCATGTCGAGCACGATCGCTTTTGCGCCCACGTCAATGCCGCGCGTCGGCTCGGAAACGAACAGCAGCTGTGGCTCAAGGCAGAACGCTTTTGCAAGGCACACCTTTTGCTGATTGCCGCCGGAAAGCTCCTTTGCTTTTTGCTTTACGCCCGTGCATTTTATGTCGAGCAGCTTGATGTACCGCTCGGCGTTTTCTCTCATCGCTTTTTCGTCGCGGAGTTTAAAAAAGCCATACGATTTGAGGAACAGACCTTTTACCTGCATTGCGCTGAACGAAATGTTCCAGTCAAGGCTTTCGTCAAGCAAAAGCCCTACGCCGCGACGGTCTTCGGAAACGAATGATATGCCCGCCGTGAGCACCGCAGCGGGATTGCCCAGCAAAAGCGGCGCGCCGTCAAACGTAATGCTTCCGCCTGCAGGAAAGAGCCCCATGATGCCGTTCGGCACGCCAAGCTTTCCTTGACCGGCAAGCCCGCCGATGCCAAAAATCTCACCGCGCTTGACAGAAAAACTTACGTCGCGCACTGTCTCGCCGGGCATGTCCACCCACAAGTGCTCTACGCACAGCACGTCGTTACCGTGCGGCAGTTCTCTTTCTCCTGTTTGCGTGCCAACGGCAACAGCGCGTCCCACCAGAGAAGCGGCGATGTCTGCAATGCTTGTATCCGCGACCGCAACATCGCGCACAGATGTGCCGTCACGGAGCGTCACCACGCGGTCGCAGATTTCCATTACCTCGCGCAGGCGGTGCGAAATAAAAATAACCGCAATGCCTTGGGCGGCAAGCTCTTTAATCGCTTTTAAAAGCACTTCCGCTTCCGACTCGGTGAGCACGGCCGTCGGCTCATCGAACACGAGCAGACGCACATTGTCGCGGTCAATCTCGCGCGCAATTTCTGTAAACTGCTTGTGACCGACCGGCATTTCCGACACCGGCATTGCCCCATCGATTTTTACGCCGAGCCTATCGATTGCATTTTGCGCGCGCTCGTTCATGGCACGTCTGTCGAGCACGCTCATGCGTTCGCCAAACACGTCAACCATAAAATTGTGCGTGGTAATTTCGCGGTTCAGCAGAATATTCTCCGCTGCGGTGAATCCCGGAATGAGCGAAAACTCTTGATGCACCATGCCGATGCCGGCATCGAGCGCGTCAAACGGCGTTTTAAAATTGACTTGTTTTCCGTCAAACACAATCGTGCCGCCGTAACCGCCCGACTCCACAATCTGCGGCATGCCGAATAGAATGCTCATAAGCGTCGTCTTGCCCGCACCGTTTTCTCCCACGAGCCCGAGTATTTCGCCCGCGTGTACGTCGAACGTAATATCTTCGAGAACGACTGTTCCTGAAAAATCTTTTGTGATATTTTGAAGCGACAAAAGTGGCGTAGTCATGGAACTCCTCTGATGTATAGAAAGCGGTCTGCTCTCATATTTTCCACTTTACGGGACAAGATGACTAATGCACGTGCAAACGCAAAACAGCGGCGGCGTTTGAAGTGAAAAACGCGCAGCGTATTATGTCAGTATATCATTTTTTGAAAACCGTGTCAGTAGCCAATGCCGTCGCTCGGTATCGGGAGCCGGAGCAATCAGCATACCGGAATACGGGTCGAACGATGCTCGCCGGAGCGGCTTTTCCGCCCGTATTGCTTTTTCCAAGAAACTGCTATACGCTGTACTGGAAAATAACAGTTATCCCATTCAGCATCGGTGAGGAGGATGTATGAAAAAATTGTTCCCATTATATGTATGGGCGCTTTGTATCTTTATGTCGTGCGCGCAAGTTTCTGGCATTGTCGTGTTTCAATCTGACTTTGGTTTGAAAGACGGCGCAGTTTCAGCGATGAAAGGCGTTGCGGTGGGCGCGAGCAAAAAAGTGCAGCTCTTTGATTTGACGCATGAGATTCCGCCGTACAGCATTTGGGACGGCGCGTATCGGCTGTATCAGACAGTTGAATATTGGCCGAAAGGCACCGTGTTCGTTTCAGTCGTTGACCCGGGAGTCGGCTCTGAACGCGCGTCTGTTGTGGCGAAACTGAAAAATGGGCAGTTTATCGTCACGCCTGATAACGGCACATTGACGCTGCTTGCCGATGCGTTTGGAATTGAAGAAATACGCATTATCGATGAAGCGGTGAACCGCCGACAGAACAGCGAAGCGTCATATACGTTTCACGGGCGAGATGTCTATGCGTACACAGGGGCGCGGCTTGCAGGCGGCGTCATTAAATTTGAGAACGTCGGTCCGAAAGTTGCAAGCGGCACATGCGAAATGATTCCATACCAAAAGCCTGATTTTAAAGACGGAAAACTTTCTGGCACTATTCCGATTCTCGACGTGCAGTACGGCAATGTGTGGACGAACATTACGCGCGCTGTTGCGGCACACATGCGTCTTGAAGCAGGCAAAGAATATGCGGTGACGATTTACGAAGGCGACGCTGAAAAATATTCCGGGCGCATCACGTACGGCAACACGTTCAGCGACGTGCCTGAAGGCGCATGCGTGATGTATTACAATTCGCTTGACTGCCTTTCGTTTGCAATCAATATGGACGACTTTGCCGCTACATACGGCATATCGTATGGCGGCGAGTGGCGCGTTGAAATTGCAGAATGATTTTGTTGCCGCGCGATAGTGCGTGGCGGTAAGGTGCGCACGGACGGGAAGTTCTCCGCGTGAGTGGCTGGAGCGGCGCAGGGGCATTTTTTCAAAAATGCCCCTGCGGTACACGGAGGCACACAATAGGTGTGCCGTAGTACTGAAACCGCGCAAGGCACGGCGGTGCCGAAATCTGACGGCACCGACACGCCCAAAAAATTATTAATAGACTTGATCAAACAGGTTGCGAGTTTTGACCCGTTAAGATGTCACGAGCTAAAACATCGCATTTCAAAGTACCCTGTTCTCAAACTGAGGTGTCCGAACAGGTTTAATTATGTGCCGGCTATCGTGCTTTCAAAGCGCGCTGTACCAGTTCAGTGTCCGTGCCGTTCTGCAATCTTCGCTTCAATCGCCGCTATGAGGTCGGTAAGCGGCATACCGCTCCGTTCACTCATCGTGGCGACGGTCGCTTTTGGAATCGCAATGCGAGCGAGCGGCGTGTGAAGTATTTTAAATGCCGGATTGATATGCACAAGCTCCTCCTT
>JAFUFE010000143.1 GCA_017470085.1 Treponema sp. | reverse complement strand
TGCGGAAAAATGTTTTTCCCTTCGGACGACCCGTACGGTCATCACCGTCGTCTTCCGCGCGTCCCGATGTACCATCTGCCGTCTGTGACGGCGAATCCATATCCTTCATTTCATTTGACATCTGATTGCTCCTTACAAAAAATTACATCCGTCTGCTTCCCTCCCGCAGAGAGGACAGCGCGCGACGTACCGCAGCAAAACGGTAGTCCATCCGCTCCTGAATGAACGCGCACGCTCCTTCAGTACGGCCGGTCATTAAAACGGTATATCTTCAGGAAATTCTCCCGGATCACCGGCGGCAAACGGTGCATCGTTTCCTGCCGGTTTCGGCTGAAATCGCGGCGTACCACTGGACGGCTGCACACCGTCATTTCTCCCACCGAGTAGCTGGACCGAGTTCGCCTGAACGGTCACCTTGTTGAATTTCTGTCCGTCCTTTTCCCAGCGATCCTGCTTGAGATAGCCGTCTACCGCAATCTGCCTTCCTTTCAGCAGATAGGGCCGGAGATTTTCCGCCGTTTTTCCCCAGATGGTCACATCGAAGAAATTCGCTTCATCAACCCACTGGTCACCGTTTTTCCGGCTTCTGTTGACCGCGATGCTGACATTTGCCCGCGCCTGTCCGTTCGGCAGATAGGCAAATGCCCGTTCGTCATCGGATAAGTCTCTGGTGAGCCGTCCGATTAAAATAACATGGTTTACGTCAGTCATATGCCCGTCCTATCGTACCTTTTTTTCATCTAACCGGACAAAAAGATATTTTAAAAGGTGGGTGTTGAGCTTAAACTGACGGTCGACGTCGGTCAGCTTATCAGGATTGATGGTAAGCGTGTATAGCATGAATTTCCCACGCGTGTGTTTAGCGATTTCGTACGTTAGGTCGCGCTCTCCAAACAGCTCTTCTTTTTCAATTTCTGCGCCAAATGTGGAAAGCGTCTCACGCATATCCGCGGCGCCCTTTTGTGCACTTTCCTCGTCGATTGGGAAAATCGCCATCAGTTCGTATTTTCTCATACGGTCTCCTTAAAAAAACTCCGCGTACGCGGGTTAATGGAGGCACTGTACTGCACGCTTCAAAACCAACGGCACTGAAGCTGCCCATGATGAAAGCCAGTTCTGTCACTATGCGCAAGACGCTGGGCAGAACAGCACGGGGACATTCATCATGCCTCCTTATGGACGATGGAGGCTTTACGGGAAAGCCCCAAGGGTAATATAGTATTATATCAGAAGTGGGCGTCTTAGTCAATCGGCTTAAGAGCCAGTACCCGCGGGGCGGTACAAAACCGGCTTTGAGAGAATAATCAGAAAACTATCCCGTGCCGTCTCCTAATCGCGCAGAAGCGGCAAGCCGTACACTGGCACTACTCAAAAGAGTATGTATGCGACAGTTCTCTGGTCCTCCGGCACACCGCTTCTGTCTTAATAAACGGGGGACTACATATGTGCGTAGGTCTGCGTAGCGGCGCTTAGGTGCTCAATCTGTATACCTGCCTGTCTGAACATATCGAGCGAATCCGCTTCATCGTGATAATGGCGCTCACACACCACGCGCGTGATACCGCAGTTGATAATAAGCATCGCGCAGGTACGACACGGCGTCATCTTGCAGTATACCGTCGCGCCGTCTATCGCAATGCCCCGTTTGGCCGCCTGACAGATGGCGTTCTGTTCCGCGTGCACCGTGCGCACACAGTGCTGTGTAACCGAGCCGTCATCGTGGAGCATCTTTTTCATCAGGTGTCCAACATCATCGCAGTGCGGCAGTCCTGCCGGTGAGCCGACATAGCCGGTCACCAGAATCTGATTGTCGCGCGCGATGACGCAGCCGCTCATGCCGCGGTCACAGGTAGCGCGTTTGGCGACCGTTCGGCACACTTCCATAAAGTATTCGTCCCACGTGGGACGGATATGTTTATCTGCTCCTGCCATAGCACTCCTACTGATACACTGCCGTCGCCGGCACAGCTACAGAAGCCGGCCGGATAAAAAACAGCTGATTTTTCAGCTGAACACGCCGGCATCTAGCATCATCTTAAAGACAAATACAACCGCAAGAATCCATGTTACTACCGGGATATCTTTTATTTTGCCCCCCGCAAGTTTTGTGATAACATACGTGATGATGCCCCACGAAATGCCGTTTGCGATGCTGTAACTGAACGGCATCACCATAATCGTAATGAATGCTGGGATGCCTTCGGTTACGTCGGAAAAGTTGATGCCGATCACCGACTTCATCATCAGGAAACCCACAAAAATAAGTGCCGGAGCTGTTGCGGCAGCGGGAACGAGCGCAAACAGCGGGCTCAAGAACAGCGCAATCAAAAACAGCAGCGCGGTGACCATGGACGTCAACCCGGTGCGCCCGCCGGCTGCAACACCTGACGAGCTTTCCACAAAACTGGTGACGGTCGACGTACCGAGCATCGCACCGACGCTCGTTCCAACCGCATCGGCAAAGAGCGCTGCCTTTGCCCGCGGGATCGTACCGTCCTTCCCAACGAGATTTGCTTCAGTGGCAACGCCCATAAGCGTACCGATGGTATCAAACATATCGACGAACAAGAACGTAAAAAACACAGTAAAAAAACGCCAAAACGCACCGGACGATGCGACTATCGCACCGAAGTCAAACTGACAGAACAGCGGAGCCGCCGGCAGAGACACCGGATTCCAGCCCGACGGTATAACGGTGACGCCGAGCGGAATGCCGATGATAGTCGTGACGATAATGCCGATCAGGACGGCTCCGTGCACTTTCAGCACAGAGAGGACAATGGTGATGACCAGCCCGATGACGGCAAGCAGCGCCGGACGATTGTTGAGCGCAACAAAACCAACAATGGTGCCCGTTTCCGAAGAGGCAAGCCCGGCGTTTGACAGTCCGATGAGCGTGATGAACAGCCCGATACCGACGGCAACCGCCTTTTTTAAATTCTCCGGAATTGAATTGATGATGGCTTCGCGCACACCGACGAGCGACAGGATGATGAACAGGAGGCCTTCCAAAAAAACTGCGGTCAAAGCTTCCTGCCACGATATACCCATACCGAGCACGACTGTAAACGTAAAGAACGCGTTGAGCCCCATACCCGGCGCAAGCGCGACCGGCAGGTTCGCCACAAACGCCATGACCAGCGTTGCCACCGCAGACGAGAGCGCCGTAGCGGTAAAAACCGCGCCAAACGTCATGGCGCCGCCAACCGCAGAAAGCATGCCGGGATTGACCGCTAAAATGTACGACATAGCGAGAAATGTCGTGAGCCCCGCGACGATTTCGCGGCTCACAGTTGTACCACGCTCCCGCAATTTAAACAGCTTTTCCATAAATCAAATGCCCTCCTGAATTGATACGATACGACGGCTCCGCCACAGAAAAGCGTTCGACAGCGGTTTTTGCATTCCGGGCACCTCGTCGCCTATATTCCGATAGCACAAAAAGCGCCGGATGCTTTTTATCCCCAGCGGCGAAGCAGCCTGACTTCCGCTTTCTCACACGCAAGGCGCTGCTTTCTGACAACACACATTGCAAGAAACAGCGCTCTTTCGCCGCAGCTGTACGTACCAGTAAAAAATCCTGTTGACACACAGAGCACTGTACTAAGACGAACGTCCTACCGCGGTCGTTTTTGCCGGCCGTATCCATATGAAAGATTTTTGTTTATATCATTTTCCGCGAAAAAAGACAAGGCGTCCATGGAGCGTATTGACAGCAGGCGTTCATGGAGTGCTGGTACGACTATCAGTATATAACGAATTTTTAAAAAATTGGAACAGTAGTTCTCAGTCTGACCACTGTGCGTTTTTATGAAACCGCGTACAAAAAAAGTACCGCTTTCAAAAAAATATATATAACGGCTCTCTTTTTCAGCGGGACTGCGTTTGTACGCGATTTTGGCGGAACGAAAAAGCACCAACGGTATGTTCCTAAAATCAGCGCTACCTACCAGACAACCATCGGTACGCGAATCGATACGGATCTGGCACTGAGTTTTATCTCAAAAAAAAGACCGGCGCTCCTTGCCGGTCAGTTCAGCGGCTGAAGGGAGTCGAACCCTCGTCATCAGCTTGGAAGGCTGAGATAATGAGCCGTTATATGACAGCCGCGTAGTTATGTTATATTAACGGTAAAACCGTCCCCGTGTCAAGGACAGCGTACAAAAATATTGACGACACCGTTTTTACAAGCAGTGTGCAGAGCAATGCGCAAGATCGAGAAGATGCGCTCGCGTCGATTCAGGAAAGTAACAGGCGATCACCCCCGATGCCTGTACTCGCAGTATATTCAGCACCTTCTACGTCGGCACGTGAAGAATGGCTTTCTTATTTTTTTATAGTCGCTATTGTATGTGTGTCCATATACAGACACGTATCACATATCTTTTCTATTATGCTTTTTTCATGGCTTATTACAATGAGCCCCAAGTTTCTTTTTTTTACTTCTGCAAGAAAATTTTTCCATATGACTGCCTGTGTTATTCCATCTAACATAGTCGTCATTTCATCCGCTATCACATATTTAGTTTTTGGATTAAGAGCTCTGATGATAGAAAATCTTTGTAATTCCCCCCCTGATAATTCTATTGGATACCGCTCCAACCATTCTTGCTTTATGCCAAAAACATTCAATAAATCTTGGTCTGGTATATAACTTTCTTCAAGAACTGTTTTCATTCTCCACAAAGGATTCATGATTTTTTCAGGGTGTTGATAAATTAATTGCACTGATCGAAATGTATTTTTTTGATGCAGACTGCCATCAATAAGAACGTCGCCACACGTTGGAGATAGAAAATCTGACAACACTTTTACTAAACTTGTTTTTCCGCACCCGCTATCTCCAAAAATGCCCAGTATTTCACCTCGTGAAAGTTCAAAATTTATATCTTTAAATATCCACTTATCTTTTTCATAATAAAATCCCAGATTCTTAACCTGTAGTGACATGTTATGTAATCTCCAAAAAATTATTTTCGGGCAAAGAATTCCATAGTTTTCTTGAATATGCTTCTTTTAATTTTTCCCCATTCCCACTAAATGATGTACGTGGCGCTGTTTCAACTGTCGTTCCATCTAAAAAAACACTCATTCTATCTGCTATTTTTACAGCAGAAATAATATCATGCGTGATAAGAATAACGCCCATGCCATCATCTGCAAAATCCCGTAATTGCTTGAGAACTTTATCTAACACTGCCTGATGAATTCCAGGCGTTGGTTCATCTGCAATAATAAGTTCTGTATTTTTTCCGATGCTAGTTGCAAACAAAACTCTCCTTAGCATTCCCCCTGATAATTGATATGGATACAAATCCCCATCTGATTTTTTCAATTCAAATTGTTCAAATAAATTTTCCTGTATCTTTCTTCGTTCTTCTCTCTTCGCATAGCGCAACCCAATCTTCACTTGGTTTTTCACCTTCATTAATGGATCTAAGTAATTCACTGATTGAGGAATAAAGGCTATTTGCGTACCTCTATATTCTTTAATTTTTGCTTTGCTTAAAATTTCATTTTTGTAGAAAACTCTTCCGCCTACGCTTGCATTAGGAGGTAATATATCCATAATTGCGTGTGCTAAAAGACTTTTTCCCGACCCACTTGCCCCGACAATAGCTACTATTTCACCTTTATTAATTTCAATGTTTAAGTCTCTAATGGGTGTGGTTATAATTTTTTTTAATCCTCTTCCGTATTGTTCAAAAGAGATAGATAAATTTTCCACTGTTAATAATGTATGTTTCATTCATCCCCCTTTTTTATAGATATCTCGTTTGAGGATTATCCAAAATTCTTAACGACTCGCCTATAGTTTCAAAGCATTTTACCAATACGATTAATGCAAGACCAGGTAAGACCACTAACCACCAGTTGCCCAGTGATATATGTTTTGTCGCCTCCGATAGAATTATGCCAATAGATGGTTTTTGTGCTGAAAGTCCGAATCCTAAAAATGTCATAGATGCTTCGTGCAAGATCACATGTGGGAATAGCAATACAAAACCTATGAAAACCTGTGGGAATATCATTGGTAACATATGCTTTTGCACAATATTCCATCTGCTTTTTCCCATGTTTCTTGAGAGTATAATATATTCCGCATTTTTAATGTTATATATTTCATTTCGAATAACGCGTGTTAATGCCGGCCAGTGCGTGATTGCTGTAGCGATAATGACGCCTTGAGCGCCTTTTCCCACCACAAAAGAAATTAAAATCATAAAAATCATGTGTGGCATTCCGATAAACATATCTACAAACCACATAATTATTTTATCTGTATTTTTATTGCCAATAGCTGCTATAATCCCCAACACAACAGCTATACCTACCCCAATTATCGCACCTAATACTCCTACGAACAAAGAAAAATTCAAACCTTTCACCGTCCTCACAAACATATCCCTTCCCAGAGAATCTGTTCCAAACAAAAACTTTAACGACGGTGATAAATTTTTTATGGCAGCGTTCGTTTCCAAGCCTTCGTTGCTTAATCTGATATTGAGTAGTAATATACAGCCTATAATGAAAGTAGAAATGGTAAGCGATATAATGACTCGTAGTCTTGCATCTATTTTCATCTTTATCTCCGTAAATTTGGATTCAACATCCCATTAAGTATATCAGCTAACATATTGCCCATGAAAACAAAGATTGCTCCAATAATCACGATAGCCAAAAGAAGTGGCGAATCTCCTTTGAGACCTGCTTGTGTCAATGTAGAGCCAAGACCTGGATAAGAAAATACCTGTTCTGCTAATACAGACCCGCCAAACAATTCTCCAAAGTAGGAAAAATGTAATGTGATTGCGGGGATAATTGCATTTCTGATACAATGATTTTTAAATAGTGCAACAGTATTTTCTCCTCTTGCTTTTGCAAAAGTTACATACTCGCTATTTAATACATCTATCATTTTTTCTCTTGTATGTAAGGTTACATTTGCAATCCCCAGTATGCTTAACGTGAACACAGGAAGTATTATATGCTTTACTTTATCAGCAAATGTAACCTGCATACTTACCATCCCTATAGGAGAAGACAGTCCGATAGGGAACAATTTTAGCTTTACAGAAAATACCAGTAAAAATATAAGCCCAATCCAAAAAGTAGGAACACTTGCTTGCACATACGAGAACCACTTTATTGCTCTATCACATAGGCTTCCTCGCGTAAATGCAGCAAGCGTTCCAAGTAAAAACCCTATAATTCCCGATAGTCCCCACGAGATACCCATCAAAGCAAGAGACGCACCGGCTCTTTCATAAATAATGTCAATGACAGGTCTTCTATACACTAATGAAATGCCAAAATTCCCCCGTAGAAAATTCTTTACCCATATGCCATATTGCATGATGACCGGTTTATCAAGCCCATAATACTCCGCTATTTTCTTATATTGTTCAGGCGTCAAACTGGTATCATAATCAACACTCGCCATAACTGGATCTACAGGAGAGCATTTAAGAAGTAAAAACGATAACAGAGAAATACCAAAGATTAAAAGTAGCAAGCGGAATATTTTTTTTGATAGTAAAGCTAAATTTTTATGTATCATGTCTTCACCTATATTTTATAGAATGTGATCCGTCATGATTTTTCTCAAAACGGATCAACCATTCACTATTTTTATCTTTGCTTAATTAGATTCTTCCCATACCCACTCATAAATATTTGCAATCAATGCCCAGTCATGGCCATGGCTATGTATTCCTTGATTTCCAACATTAATTCTACTGTCACCTAAATACGTATGATTTATACTGACAAGCCACACATTTGGAATATCTCCTTTTGTTGAAACACCTGTTTGCCCGTCCCATTGTGCAAGCTTCCAATACTTATTGGCTTCTTCAAGATTAGAATTTTTCATGGCTGCTTCTAAATACTCAGTTACTTTTGGATTATTGTAGAATGTAACATTTTGCCATCCTCTTCCCGCTGTGCTCGGGTGATAGGTGTCATATAATGGATTTGGATTGTGTCTCCCCCCCGCATACAAGAGTGACAATTCATGTGCTTTTGTCGCCATCTCATCCCAATTACTCCCTACAAGATTAATCCGTATTCCCAAGCCTTTAGCTTGATGTGCTACTTCTATGGCAACATTTGTTCTTAATTGATCGCTTGTTGGATAATATAAATCGAATTGTGCTTTCTCGCCATTTTTCTCTCTAATTCCATCAGCACCAACAATCCAGCCTGCTTCATCTAAAATTTTTTGGGCTTCTTTTGGATCATTATCTTTAATTGCTGAATCGGAATTCCAAAATGGCATGCCATCGCAAAAAGAATGCGCTGGTCTCCCATGCCCATTCAATACAGTATCAACGACTTTTTGTCTATCTACCCCTACGTTTAATGCTCTCTTAATAGCAGGATCGCTGGTGATATTGTTTCCGACCGTAAATCCATCGGGAGAATCTGTAATGACACCTTTTTTTACATATGGCATGGAAAGACCACGCACATCATTCGATGTAATGTCAAACAAACGTATACCCTTGATTTTTTTGTCTGCAAATTCAGGAGTTGCATAAATCATATCTACATCGCCCGATTCAAGTGCAGCAAGTGCTGTATTTTCATCGAGCAATACCCATGTCCATTTTTTAAAGTATGGCTTTTCCCCATGCCAGTATGGATTAACTTCAAAGATAGCTTGTTCATTTGGCTTATATTCCACAACCATGTACGGTCCTGAACCAATTGGATTGTGCTTATAATTGTCATTGTAATAAGCCTTCGGAACTATAGGAACTTCTACTAATTGTGACTCAGCAAAAGTGGATCGCGGTTCTTTTAATTTAAACACTATCTTATTCTTACTTGGTATTTCTATACTGTCTATAAATGCTAAATTCCAATGTCTTCCATCAGCCTTTAACATTTCATATGAGAATTTAACATCTTCAGCAGTAACAAACTCTCCATTTGAAAACTTAAAATCATCATGTAAATCAAATGTCCACACCAAGCCATCATGAGATATGTTATACTCTTTAGCAAAATCTCCGACGATTTCTAAGTCTGCCGTTCTTCGCAGTAATGTACTGTGTGTAATATGTGCTTCATTGTACGCACCATATCTATCCTTTGGATCAAACTCATGCGGTAGTATCACACCCATAGAAACTACAATTTCATCAGTCGGTCTTCCTTTCCTATCTCTGCCTGTATCAGATTGACGTTTCGTATTCCCTGGACACGCCAGTAACAATAGTGCTCCAATCCCTGTAGTTAACACAAACAATATCTTCTTCATGTCGGAAAACTCCTTGTACTAGTATTTTAGCTCATTATATGTTTCATGCGTAATTACAAACGAATACCCACACAAAAATAAGTTAGCATATACTAACTATAAATATACAGGAAGTTAGTCTTTTTTTCAATACGTATTTAAGCAGTAATTTTAATAATGTATATATAATACAACCAATACAACGGTTTATCAGATAGCGTCCTTTGAAAAATCTTTTGCATACCGCAGAGCGTGGACAATGAGTGCGCGGGTGCACGCGCACCCGTATATGAGCGAATTTACAGAGCGAATTGCAGCGGAGCTTCGAGCAAACTGCTTCAGTGATGCTTTTTACCTCGCGAGTTTTAGGCGATTCTCGGTAAAGGCTGTGTTTGAACCGCACCCCTCCCCGCTGCAACGCCCTCCCCAATCGCTAAAAAAGTGGTGTCTCTGTGCGGACAACGCGCTCCGCATCCCGCTCCGGTGCGACAAGTGCTCGGTAGGCGACTTCCGCCGCGCGCTGTTCGGCATTTTTTTTACTTTTTCCCGTTACCGGACCGTAGCTGTCAGATCCGAGATGCACGGCAACGGAGAACGTCTGGTCGTGGTCAGGGCCGCGTGTCCCGACGAGCTCGTATCGTGGGCACTGCTTGGTCTTTTTCTGATACCATTCTTGCAAGAGCGTTTTGTAGTCTTTGAGCCCGTGATTACTTTGAACAAAGCGGATTTCTGGAACGATAATCGACCGGATAAACTGTTCCGCCGCAGCGTATCCCGCATCCAGGTAATAGGCACCGATGACTGCTTCCATGCAGTCAGCGAGCAGCGCCGGTTTGTGCCGGCCGCCGCTCAAATCCTCGCCGCGACCGAGCACCAGCAAGTTGGCCACACCGCACCGCACGGCAACCGGCGCGAGCACCTTTTCCGATACGACGACAGACTTGATCTGTGCAAGCTCGCCTTCCGTCTTGTTCGGCAAGTCGACAAAGAGAAATGCCGCAACCGCCATACCGAGCACCGAATCGCCCAAAAACTCAAGACGCTCATTGTTGCCACACTGCGGCATTGCATCTTCATTGGCATAGGAGCGATGATAGAACGCGCGGTCAAGCAGCGAAAGGTTATGGAAAGACAGCCCCAATCGGCAGCAGAAATCGACCAATGCACGCTGTCGTTCAGGCGGTATCGGAGGATAGTCGTTGTGCATAGAAAAAATCACCGCAAAAAAAACACACGTCCCACAGACGTGTGTTCACCTGCGTTTTATTGCAGCTGCCTATTTTTTTGCGAGTTCATCTTTGATGAAGTTGTACGCATCTTTGACCGTTTCAAATTCATTTGCTTTTGCGTC
Organism: Treponema sp.; assembly: GCA_017470085.1. GTDB lineage: Bacteria > Spirochaetota > Spirochaetia > Treponematales > Treponemataceae > Treponema_D. The sequence continues at coordinate 22,353 of JAFUFE010000143.1, read as the reverse complement.
AGGGATGCTCACGCCGAGTTCTTCTTCGATTTTGTACACCAGTTCATACGTATCGAGGCTGTCCGCACCGAAATCGCCGCGAAACGTCGCATCCATGGTGATCTTGCTTTCATCGATACCGAGCTGATCGATAATAATTTTTTTAATTTTCTCGAACAATTCATCCATAAAACACTCTCCTATATTTTCTAAGCGTCGCTTAGTTTGCTTCAGGCGTCAAAACCTGACGCCCGCGATAGAAGCCACATTTCGGGCACACATGATGGAACCTGACCATATTACCACAGTTGTTGCAGGGAACAAGCTGTGACGCGCGTAAGCGCATATTAATAGTCTGGCGGCCTTTGGTAACCGCCTTTGAAGTTTTCGATCGTGGTACTGCCATTGCGCTCTCCTTACATCGCACAAAGTTTCATTCGGGAAAGGAACGTACTACTGTTCCTGAATATCCCGCGAACACATGAACGGCCATGTGCCATATGCTTTATTCTAAATACATTTTGCGGCCGTGTCAACACGCCCTGACGGGAAGCGCAACCGTTATGCGTATAACGGGCACCTTCCCCGCTCGATGCAGTCTGCCCACAGCTCCCCGCCGCTGTGGCATGTAGGCACAAAGAAGCGCGCACTCCCACACCGCTATCCTATGACAGAAAGACACACTGTGTCAATATGACAGAATCACGGCGACGGCACTCCACCATATTTCTGTTTAACGGCAGCGGCAACCAGCGGCGGTACCATGTCGGAATAGTCACCACCGAATTCCGCAAGCTCCTTTATGGCACTCGATCTGACGAATGCACAGGCGTGATCAGCGGGAACAAAAAGCGTCTCTATGCCGGCACTGAGCCGCTTGTTCCAGTACGCAAGCTCCACCTCGTAGGCAAAATCAGACGCGTTTCGAATACCGCGCAGCAACACCCGCGCGCCTGTTTTTTCATGTAGCTGACGATGAACTCATCCGACAGATGGAGCGTCACATTGCTGAACGGCTTTATGAGTTCCTGCATGAACGCATATCGTTCCTGTTCGGTAAACAGATAGTGCTTGCGGCGGTTCATGCCGATGACGACGTCAAGCGTATCGAAGAGCGGGCTCATGCGTTCGATGACATCGATGTGGCCGTACGTCGGCGGATCAAACGATCCGGGGAATACCGCGGTTATCATGATTCTATCGTAACAGATTTGACGAAAGCGAGCAAGCGATGTATATTTATACGTATGAAAAGGATTTTACCGACATTTCTCCTCTGTGCAGCTGCCTTGTTTGTCGGCTGTACGACAACCGGAACCGTCGAGCCAACTCCGAGGGCTCCCGTCTACGACGCCTTTGAAGAAGAATATCTCCGCTCCATCGACGGTATGGAAGGAAGTGTTTCCCGTGAAGAATTCGCCAGCGACAAGCAGACGATTCTGACCATTATCACCGAACTGGGAAGAATCATGAACACGCTTGACTATGACGCGTGGATCGATTACGTGGAACCGAATTCCGTTACGTACTGGCGAAACCAGCGGAACTTGACGCAGGCATCACGCATGCTGCCGAATAAAAATCAGCGGCTGAAAAACCTGCGCGATTATTTTACGCTTGTCTTTGTGCCAGCACGAACGAACCGTCAGATCGATGAAATCCGCTACATCTCAAACGTGCGCGTTAAGGCAGTGCAGGTGCAGGATGATTCGGACATCATCTTCTATAACTTTGTAAAGCAGAACGGAAAGTGGCTGGTCTACCTGCCGCCGCTCGAACGCTAGCGGTGCACGGGATGGTTGCACATACCGTATCGGCAGCAACAGCAGCAAGCTCGTCGTTCGCTGTGCGTACAGAAACTACTTGCGTAAACGGTACAGTACGGCGTATAATACACTTAAACGGACGGAGTGTTGCGCTTCTGTGCAGCCGTTGACACGCACAGAACTGACAACGCGCATCGTTCTGTAAAGACGCGCGCGATACGAAGCGGAACGCGCTGCCGCACCGATACGTACAGCATGTTTTTACGATAGAGCGGACGGCTTGAGTTTGCCGAGCGTATGCGGGATGTGTGATGATGTGTGGTTTTATTGATTACAAGGAGGAGATATGAAAATTTCTCACATGGTTATAGCAGGAACACTGCTTTTCGCTGCTGCGATGCTTTCTGCACAGGAACAGCAGGTACAGCGGCAGTCGACAAGTTCTAGCCGGTCGGAAACATCGGTTGAGAGTGCTTATCTGAATGATGCGGACGGCACGATTATCATGGGGCTTGCCGCATCTGATGAATACGACAACAAGCTCGTTGCGCTCGAATATCTGCAGACGGCGATAAGCAACAGCAATACGTCAGACCAAGTGATAGCCGCGCTCGACCAGCTGGCCGGAGAAGGACTCACCACGCAGGCACGACAGCGGAACCGCCTGATGAACAACTATCCCGACATCCGGCGCGAGGCGTGTCTGTTGATGGCAAAGGTACCAACGGAACACACAAAGAATACGCTCGTTCAGATCACGGTCGCCGAAAGCGAGCCGATGGTTATCGCTGCGGCCGTGCGGTCACTCGGCGAAATCGGACTGAACAACAACGACGAAGTAGTAGATGCGATCTGCTACGCAAACCGGCGCAATCAGGTGATGAATCCAACGAGCAGCCTTGCGCTCGAAGTGTTGAACGCGCTTGAAAAACTCGCCCCAACAACAGAGAATAAGCGTGCAATCATCGATACCGCTGCTTCGATTGCATCAGACTACCACTACGTTGCGCCGGTCAGAAAACGGGCGCTCGCAATCCTCAAGACATTGGGAACGGGGAGCAGCTCAAGCGCTTCATCAAACACGTCGTCCAACTAAAGACAGTACGGTTCTCTACTGCATTGATTTATTCAAAGAAAAAGGCTGTCGTCGGACAGCCTTTTTTGAGAGATATGCGATTCGAACGCACTACCTGCAGCTCCGGAGGCTGCCGCTCTATCCAGATGAGCTAATCTCTCATGTCCACTACCATATAGCGAAACGCGCCGCCTGTCAAGGCCAGATACGGCGTTGCCAAACAGTCCGGAGCACGGTTGCCGCTGGCACAATTCTGATACGGCTATGCGCACCGTCAGCGCTACAGTACGTGGGAGAAAAGATCAGCACGAACCCAAGGGAGTCCCCAAAAAATGAGCTCCCAAATGTCGGTATACAAAACGTTTTCGGAGATAATCGATGGAACCAATTATCCTCGCCTCAAGTTCACCGCAACGACGGGACATCCTTATGCGCCTGAACATTCCCTTTCAGGTGATAGAGCCGCGCATCGATGAAACGCCGCCGCCTACCCTTCCGCTTATCGATATTCCGGCCGTCCTCGCACAGAAAAAAGTAGCTGCGGTCAGACAGCTACCGGAAGCACAGACTACCCGCTGGATACTCGGCGCGGATACCGTGATCGAATGCGACGGGCAGCTTTTGGGAAAGCCGCGCGACCGCGCACAGGCAGCCGCATTCATCAATAAGATTCAGGGCAAAACGCATACGGTGCGGACGGCGCTCGCACTGTACAGCAGACAAAAACAGAAAACGCTGACGCGAACGCTTGAGACGCGCGTAACCATGGCGCCGCTCAACGAACGCGAGATTAACTGGTACACCGGCACCGACGAATGGCGGGGTGCTGCCGGCGGCTACCGCATACAGGGATACGCATCGTATTTTATCAGCGCTATTGACGGCACGGAAAGCTGCGTAACCGGCTTGCCAATTTCCGCGTTCTATGCTATGCTCTTAGAGCACGGATATCCGCTCCTCACGTAAGCGCTATTCGTGCCGTCAGGTGCCGGTCAGGGCACGAGACGCAGTATTATCCTGCTTCCTTTTTGTAGCCCGCGGACGGCGTCGCAAAAGGGAGCCAGAGAAACAGAGTATGGGGCAGCGGATCGCTGCCGGTGAAGGAGTTACCATGGCTGTAGTAACCATGAAAAATCTGCTTGAATCGGGAGTTCATTTCGGTCATCAGATTAAACGGTGGGACCCGCGCATGAAGAAATACATCTTCGCGGAGCGCAACGGTATCCACATCATCGACTTGCAGAAAACGATCGCTGCAATTAAAGAAAGTTATGAGGCGGTGCGCCGCATCGCTGCCGATGACAAGGCAATTCTGTTTATCGGTACTAAAAAGCAGGCGCAGCAAGCGATTCAAAAAGAAGCGGAACGGTGCGGCATGTACTATGTCAACAACCGATGGCTCGGCGGCATGCTCACAAACTTTTCCACGATAAAGAAATCGCTCGACCGCTTGAAAAAAATCGAAAAAATGGAAGTTGACGGTACGTTCGACAACCTGACAAAAAAAGAAGTGTCCGCGCTCCAAAAAGAACGCGCCAAACTTGAAAAAAACCTCGGCGGTATTAAGGATATGAAGGGGTTGCCCGGTGCAGTGTTCATCATCGACACGCACAAAGAGCAGATCGCGGTGGCAGAGGCGCGCCGTATGCGCATTCCCATCATCGCGGTTGTCGACACGAACTGCAACCCGGAAGGCATCGATTATCCGATTCCCGGCAACGACGACGCAATACGCGCAATTTCGCTGTTTACATCGATCATCGCAAATGCAGTCATCGAAGCGGACAACGAGACGGGATTAAAGATTCTGGAAAACCTCACCGAGGATGACGAGGATGTTCAGACCGACACAGTGCGAAAAGATGACGACGTGGAGATTGAGGACTACGCGAACTACGAGCCGACGGAATCAAAAGAAGCCATTGTCGACGACAGTGACGAAAAAGAGCCGCTCATCGACGAAGACCGGGTCTACAAGGATTGATGCCGTTGCAGCCGCGCATGACGGGGCAGCGGTAGAAAGCACGACGGTGAAGTTCCGCACAGTGGCGCGCTGCCGTTTACCGGTGGCTGTCGTCCAGAGCCGATCTTGGTTTTGAGGACACGTGCCTGACTGTACGGGATTGAGTTATTTGAAACCGACAAACGGGTAATTTTTAAGGAAATAGATTTATGGAGATTTCAGCAGCAGATGTGAAAAAGCTTCGCGAGGAAACTGGTGCCGGCATGATGGAATGCAAAAAGGCACTCATTGAAGCGAACGGTGACGCTCAGGCGGCCGCAAAAATACTCAAAGAGAAAGGACTCGCAGCAGTAGCGCAGCGCGCGGGACGCACCACTGCGGAAGGTCGCATCTTTGTACGGACCGCTGGCAACACCATTGTTATGGCAGAACTTACGTGCGAGACCGATTTTGTAGCAAAGAATGCAGACTTTATTGCGCTCGGAGAAAAGATACTCGACATAACCATTGAACACGGCTATACGAAAGTTGAAAAGGTACACGAGGATCTGGTGCTCGAACTTGCGACAAAGATCCGCGAAAATATGGCGGTGCGCCGCATCGCCGCGGTTACGGTGCCGGACAACGCTGTTGGTGCGACATATGTGCACAGCGACTTTAAGACCGGCGCCATCGTCGTGATAACCGGTTCTACCGCAGACATCGTCAAAACCTTTGCGTACGACTGCTGTTTGCATCTGGCGGCGTTTACACCAGCATACATCACGCAGAAAGAGGTACCGGCGGCATACATCGACGAGCAGACAGACATCTTTAAAGCTCAAATGGACAACGATGAAAAGATTGCCGGAAAGCCGCAGAACGTCAAGGACGGCATTCTGAAAGGCAAGGTAGCAAAGCATCTGGCGGAAATCTGCTTTGTCGACCAACCGTTTGTAAAGGACGACAAAAAGACGGTCAACGCACAGCTTACAGAAATCGGCACGGCAGCAGGTGCGAAACTGTCGTTTGCAGACATCGTGCTGTACGTGCTGGGAAAATAGCGGCGAAGCAGCATGACAGCAAAATCGCGCCCGCTATTTCCCGGAGCGCTCGCTGCACAAGCACAACGATGAGCATAATCTGACGGACGCGCCCAGTGGCAGCCGTCAGCGCCGTTTTTTGACAGGAGATTCGTATGGCAGACATCGAAGAGAGCATGAAGAAAACAGTCGCCTCACTGAAAGATACGTTCAACGCGATTCGTACCGGCCGCGCATCGGCAGCCATCTTTGACCGAGTGCGCGTCGATTATTACGGAACAAAATCACCGCTCAATCAGGTGGCGACTATTTCGATTCCGGAAGCGCGTTCTATCATTATACAGCCGTTTGACAAGTCGCTCATCGGTGAAATTGAAAAGGCGATTCAGACGGCAGATTTGGGATTGAATCCATCGAACGATGGAAAAGTCATCCGCGTAACGATCCCGCCGCTCACGCAGGACCGCAGAAAAGAGCTCGTCAAGCACGCAAAGGCGGATGCAGAAAACTACCGCACGCAGATCCGCAACATCCGCCGAGATGGAAACGATGACTTAAAAAAGCGGCAAAAGGCCGGCGAACTGACAGAAGATGGACTAAAAACTGAAACTGAAAAATTACAAAAACTCACCGATTCGTACATTGCCGACATCAACCGGTTGTACGAGGCGAAAGAAAAGGAAATCATGGAAGGTTGACGTGGCGATTGACCGGGAGACGCTTCCTGTCCATGTCGGCATCATCATGGATGGAAACGGCCGCTGGGCGGTACGACAGAGTTTAGCGCGCACACAGGGGCATGCCGAAGGTGTCAAGCGTGCCAAGGAGATCGTGCGCGCCGCCAGCGATTGCGGCATTCCATACGTGACGCTCTACATTTTTTCGACCGAAAACTGGAAGCGCACACAGGAAGAGACCGGCTTTCTGATGAATTTAATCCATCAGCACCTGCGCGCGGAGTTTGCTTTTTATAAAAAACACCGGATCAGACTGCTGCATCTAGGCGACCGGACAGGACTGCCGCAGGATATCCGCGCCGACATAGACGCGGCCGTTGCCGAAACGGAGCGCTTTACCGGAACGACGCTCGTTATGGCGATTAACTACGGCGGACGGGATGAAATTGTTCGCGGCATACGGCAGCTGGTGCTGCACGGCACCACGCCCGATGCTGTCGATGAGCGCACTGTTACGAAGTCGCTCGACATCCCTACTCTCCCTGACGTTGACCTGCTCATCAGGACGGGGGGGGAACTTCGCTTGAGTAATTTTTTGCTGTGGCATGCGCCGTATGCCGAATTGATCTTTACCGAAACGCTGTGGCCTGATTATACCGAGGCTGAGTTTTATGCCAATATAGCAACATACCAAAAGCGGCAGCGCCGTTTCGGTGCTGTTTTTGAGGGAACTGATCTATGAGCAAACTCACACAACGACTGCTGCTGTTTTTTGTCGGCGTTCCGCTCGTCATTGCCATTGTCACTGTTAATTTCTGTCATTTTCTACTACTCGCAATCGTAAACACCACTTTTGCTTTTCTGGCAAGCCGCGAGCTGTACGCACTGTTTTCTGTCTACACTACCCTGCCGCCGCAGCCATGGATCATTGCACTTGCCACTGCTATTCCTGTCGGTGCGTATGGCATTGCGCTCGGCGGGCTGCCATTTGCCTATATCACGTGGATCCTGCTCGGCAGCATTTTACTGGTGCTCATCGTTGAGGCAGTGCGGCGAAAAACGTTCACCCATGCGAACGAATCGGTGGCGCTCGCGGCGCTCATAGTGCTCTACGGCGGATATCTGATGACGTTTGTGTTCCGCATAACGCGGCTTGAATACGCATCGTACTATATCTGCTGTTTTTTTTGCATGGTGTTTTTCTGCGACTCAGGAGCATGGCTTTTAGGCATGACGCTCGGCAAAAGCAACCGGGGTCTCTGTGCCGTTAGCCCAAACAAGAGCATTGCAGGATTCATGGGGGGGTATGCTGGCGCCATCGCTGGCGGCATTGTGCTGCAGCAGCTGTTTCCTGCCGTCTTCGGTACGACTGTCATCCCAGCCGTCGTTCTGGGAAGCTGCACCGCTACGGCGGCAATCGTCGGTGACCTCATAGAGTCGCTTGTTAAGCGCTCCCCCGATTATTAGGTTTCAGGCTCTATCATTCCGGGACGGGGGGGGGTATTAGATTCTATCGATTCAATCATTTTGGCTGCGCCGGTGTTCTATGTCTGCCTCCACTTCATATACGGCACGCCGCTGGTGTAAGCCTATGAAACAAATCGGCATACTCGGTGCAACCGGTTCAATCGGCACGAGTACCCTTGCCTATATCCGCACCATGCGGGAAACGTTTTCGCTCGCGTTTGTGACAGCACACACAAATCACACAAAACTCGCTGCCATCGCCGCCGAGTTTCAGTGCCCGGCCGAACTGACGGCAAAAAGTCCCGACTGTATACCCGCCCTGATCGAAAAGACGGCGCCAGACATTGTCGTAAACGGTATTGCCGGTAGTGCCGGTCTTATGCCGTCGTATGCCGTGCTTGCCGCCGGTGTTGACCTTGCGCTTGCAAACAAAGAGACGCTCGTTATGGCGTGGCCGTTTATACACGCGCTCGCACAAAAGACCGGCGCCCGCATCTTGCCGGTCGATTCTGAACATTCGGCACTGTTTATCTTAACCGAACGATTCGGCAATGCGGCAATCGCGGAGTTCATCATCACGGCGAGCGGCGGACCGTTTCGCACCTACAGCGCTTCTCAGCTGCAAAGCGTCACCGTGGCCGACGCGCTCCAGCATCCAACGTGGCGCATGGGAAAAAAAATTACCATCGATTCTGCGACACTCGCAAACAAAGGGCTTGAAGTCATAGAGGCGTGCCGGCTGTTCGACGCCACACCGGAGCAGGTACGCGTACTCGTGCACCCCGAAAGTATCGTGCACGCGCTCGTACGCACGACCGACGGCGTGCTGTATGCACAAGCTGCAGCACCGGATATGCAGCATCCGATTGCCACGGCGCTCACCTGGCCCCTACCCACAAAAAATACGCTTACGCCGTTTTCGCTCGCGGACAAGACGCTGTCGTTCTTCCCCCCCGATCTAGAAAAATTTCCGCTGCTCCGTCTTGCTTATGACGCGGTTCAAAGGGACGGTGCATATCCGATTGCATACAATGCGGCGAATGAAATTGCCGTCACCGCGTTCATGGACGGCCGCATCGGTTTTACGGACATCGCACGAACGGTCGCCACGGTGCTTGAAAAAGACTGGTCAGCTGCACCAGAGGAGTTTTCCGCCGTGTTCGACACGGATGCGCGCGCGCGCAGGGAGGCCTTGGAATCATTATGAAGTGGCTTATCGGTATTGTGCTTTTAGGGTTTATCGTTTTTTTTCATGAACTCGGTCACTTTCTCGCCGCAAAATTGTTTGGGGTAACGGTGGAATCGTTCTCACTTGGGTTCGGGCCGATACTCGTGCACCGTACGCACGGCACCACTGATTATCGACTTTCATTGATTCCGCTCGGCGGCTACTGCGGCATGAAGGGAGAAAAAGAGTTCATCCATGCGCTCGAAACAGACAGCCGCAGCATCGATGCAGCACGAGATTCGCTCTACGGCATTCACCCACTCAAGCGCGCGGTGATCGGTGGTGCCGGGCCACTGTTCAATATTCTTTTCGCGTGGATAGCGTTTGTCGTCATCGCTTTAAGCGGTTACCGTTACAATTCATACACGCCGACCATCACACTCGTAGATGAGGTTGACCACAGCATTCACTCTGCGGCGCGGGATGCCGGACTGTTGACGGGAGACACCATTACGCGCATCAACGGTGCACCGATTTCTGATTTTTCAGACATCATCCAGGCAGTCGCCCCGCATCCGCATGAGACGCTCACCGTCACCGTCGACCGACACGGTGAAACACTGACATTTGCCGTATACACCGACTTTGATGCGACCGACGGCTCTGGAAAAATCGGTGTTCACGTGCATGATCCGACACCGATCGTACGGGAAGCAGAGCGATATCCGTTTTTTCCAGCGCTGTGGCACGGTGCATTACAAACAGGGCAGTCCATCGCGCTGACGTTCAAAGGCATCGCGTTGCTTTTTCAGGGAGTACAACTGCGCACCGCCATCTCCGGACCAGCGCGCATCACGGACATGCTCGGAGGAGCGGCCACGGAGGGGTTTGCCTCCGGAGTGCGAAACGGAGTCGTGCACATACTAGAGCTCATGGCACTCATCAGCGTTTCACTCTTCGCTGTGAACATGCTCCCCATTCCTATCTTGGACGGCAGCATGATCCTTGCCGCATGTATCCAAACGATTACCCGGCGGCAGATACATCCAAAAGTGCTGTATTATGCGCAGTTTGTTGGACTTGCAGTTATCGCGGTTTTGTTCGTTATCGGTTTGACCGGTGACATTACCTATTTTTTTCACGCGTTCCGTGAGGGATAGAGAAATGACAGCAGGCCATTTTCAGTGGGTACTGCCCGCAGCAAAAACTATGTGTCACGCGTACACGGCACGCTGTTGGCCGCCGCTGACAGACACACGACTTCTCAAAGGAGTACGACAATGAAAATGAATCACCTTTTGTGCCTATTCGCCGGTATGTTTTTGTGCACAGCGCCGATGACTTTCGCACAGTCACAGAATTCGACAGAAGCACACCAGAGTGCGGTAACGGCGCTCGCTCCGCTCCGAACACAGACAGGAGCACTCCAGTTTTTTAGCGCTGGACGCGACGGTTTTTTAGTTCAGTGGACAGATGACGGACGAGGGGAACACTATCAAGTAACTGACCGAGAAATTCAGCTGATCGCTGTGTCACCGAACGGCACCGACGTAGCCATCTACGAAACCGACGGCGCCCGCATCAACCGTATCAGTGTATGGAATTGGCAGACGCTTACCAGAAAATTTTCCCGGCGGTTTTCCGATTCCATCACTGCTCTTACCTATTCAGCAAACGGCACATACCTGATTGCAGGAACTGCGACCGTTGACGGCGCCGTCGTCATGCGCGCAACAAACGGCACCATCGTCGACGCAATCAAGGATCCGACGGGTATCGTGTCGTACATACAGACCAGCGCTACCGAGCGAACGGCAGTCATGTATTCGCCGTCAGGCAACATTTCGTATTACAATTTGCGCACTGGAAAAATGACCGCCCGTTTTCCCATCGAACAAGGCATGTCGCAACCAATTATTTTCAACAATGGCCTGTTCCTCGCCGGTGTCCGCGATGACACTGTCTATATCTGCTATGCGCTTACCGGACAAACAATTGCATCGTTTCAATGCCAGGAACCGCTATTCATCACCACTCCAGACGACAGCGATCTGTGCTACATCGACAGCAACGGACGGGGCACCTCTGCGCTCTGCGTCATTTCGAATAAAGATAACAAAAGCGTCAATACGCCAGAAATCCGTAAAGTCGTTTCAGGGCCGCGCGGCAGACAGGCGCTCACGGCGGGATTCAAATCGGGGGAAACCATTGTGCTGGGCGGAAAATCAGGGGAGCTCTACCGTACCACCGTGCACGGGGGGATGACGACAGAACCGCTTGCTGTAATGACAGAACGCATGTATGAAAAGATTTACGACGTCGCACCGGTAGAAGATGATTTCTATTTTCTGACTAAAACGGCGCTCTACCGCTCTTCATATGATACTGGCGTCGTTACCAAACTCGCGGATAATCCGGGGCATACCGGATTGATCGTGCGCGGAGACACGGTCGTCTTGTGGTCTGAGGAAACGCGAGAGCCCGTACAGGAATTGACGGTCAGTACCGGGGAGCTCCGCACACTTTTCACCCCCCAGGCATCGCTCCGCTCACTCAAACTGTTCGGCACAAAGTTAATAGATATCGAAAACTATTCCACGGTCAATGTCTATGATTTTGAAATAGACCGCCGCTCACACGTCTATACGGGAACAGCGCTGCAGGACGCTGTTATCATGGACAATGATAATGTCTATGTAGCGAAATCGTCGGCAACACTCCCCGCCGCGCCGCTCATCTCGGTAAATATGACGACAGGTGAAACAGTCGCACTTCCCATACACGGCAACGTGTGCTTTTCGCTGAGTCTCCGGAACGAAAACGTATACGGCATCATCATCACCGAAAATGGACAGTCCCAGAGCACCTATGTGTTTTCCTATGATATTCAGACGCGGCGAGAATCGCTGTTGATCCGTTTGAGTGACGAAGATTTGAGCGCTTTTACCGCTGTGGGCAGTGCAACTCTGTACACGAACATCTGCGGCCAGCTGCACTGCTATAACCTTGCAACGCGCCGCACCATTCAGTTCAATCGGTCGGCATCGCTCCCGCTCAAAATAGCAGAAAATGAAATCCGCACCGTCGTGCTCAATCGCGATGGCAGCATTTCATGGCACAACGCCACAACGCCACACATTGTAGCGGACTGGTACCTAACGACCGACGGACGGTGGTTTGAATTTTAAACTGGCAGCAGGCACTCGCACTAGAGAGGACAGTCCCGCTACGCTACAAAAGCGACACAATAAGCAACGTCGCGTACAGGAGCATACAGAGCGCGCTCCCGCCTGAAAGTTTCAAAGCTGTCACGAGACGCACGGCCGCTTTGAAAGCCGCGCGTTATCGCTGCAGTCGACTTGACCTGCGCTGTTGCCAGCAGTCCTATCAATGTTAGCATCCGCAGCCGCGCGCGAGCGCTTCGCGATAGACCGCCTCATATTTTTGTGCCGATGTATCCCAGCTGAAATCCTGCTGCATGCCACGCCGTCGCATCTTTTGGATGTGCTCTTTTTTGTTGTACCACGCATACACTGCCCAGCCGACGGTATCGTACACTGCGCCGGGCGTTATCGCATCGAACATAAAACCGGTTCCCGCACCGGTTGCTTCGTTATAGTTCGTCACCGTGTCCGCAAGTCCGCCCGTCCTCCGCACAATGGGAAGCGTTCCATAGCGCAGCGAATACATCTGATTCAGTCCGCACGGCTCATAGTGCGACGGCATCAAGAAAAAATCGCTGCCTGCTTCAATCAGATGGCTCAACGCTTCATCATAGCCGATATATGCACGGAAATTCGGCAGTTTTGCCTGCAGTGTGTTGATTTCATCTTCGCACCACCGCTCTCCATTGCCTAATACGACAAACTGGATATCCATCGTCGTACACAGTGCAAAGAGCGAGCCATACGTCGGCGCAAATACTTCCGCGACGCCTTTCTGGTCGACAAGCCGTGTAATCATACCGATAACAGGCACATCATCCCGCACGGGAAGTCCCATGCGTTTTTGCAACGCCGCCTTGCACTGCGTTTTACCGGTGAGATTTTCGACCGAATAGTTTTTCGGAAGCAGCGCATCGGTTTCCGGATTCCACGTGGTGATATCACAGCCATTTAAAATTCCGGTAACAACATCACTTCTGACCCGCAGCAGGCCGTCAAGCCCAAAACCGCCTTCCACCGTCTGTATTTCACGGGCATACGTCGGAGAAACAGTCGTTATCATATCCGCGCAGGATATGCCCCCTTGCAGCAGATTCAATCCGCCATGGCGCTCAATACCTGCACCGTAATAGAGCCCCCAATCGATACCGAGTGCCGGAAACGCATCTTTCGGATATACTCCCTGATAGCCCATATTGTGAATGGTGAAAACGCTCGCTGTTCGTGCAAACGCGCCGTGCCGCACGACATTTTTTATGAGCACCGGGATCAGCGCGGCTGACCAGTCATGTGCGTGCACAATATCGGGATACCAGTCAAGTTTTCGGCACAGCTGGAGCGCCCCGTGGCAGAGCAGCGCAAACCGATACGGATTATCATAAAAATCGGGTTCCAGCTTCGTCCCGTAAATGCCGTCGCGGCCGAACGATTGCTCATGGTCAATAAAATAGACCGTCACATCCGGCGCAGCGGGCACGCACGATTTATAGACCGCCGTCCACGCTTCCGTCTGCCCCGCCGCGATACCGAGCGGCCCGTTGAGCATAACCAGCTGTTTTCTATCTATACGATAATACCGCGGTAGCACAATACGTACATCGTGACCGCGATCTGAAAGCGCCACTGCCATTGCGGAGACCGCATCTGCAAGTCCGCCCGTTTTTGCAAACGGCATCGCCTCTGCACTCACCATTAATATCTTCACAGTTACCTCCTGTCAGCGGGTAAAAACACAGCCGCACAAACTTTTTCGGCACCAGTATCAGTGCCCTGTTTTTTTACACACCTCAATTTTTTTCATGCGTCCATAGCCATTACTGCGGCGAGCGCTCCGAGGATAGGTGCGATTTCGCCGTCATTCTGCACAGGCGACAGCTTTACTTTTCACGCACCGCCGCACAAAACGCTTCGCGGGAACCGTCGATCGATTCTGGTGTACAGCAGTACGCCACCCGAAACCATCCTGCACGACCGAAACAGCTTCCCGGCACACAGAGTATGCGGTATCGTTTCAGGTGTTCCGTGAACGCTACATCGTCGGTGCCCCACGCCGCTGGCACCTTGACAAACACATAGAACGCACCGTCCGGCACAGCGTATTCGAGTCCGCACGCAGTGAGCACCGCCACCATCTTTTCAAGCCGGAGTGCATATCCGGAGTAATCACACGGTGCATCCCACGCCGCAGTGATAACCCTTTGGAACAGTGCCGGTGCATTGACGTAGCCGAGCGTCCGTGTCGCAAAGACAGCTGCCGCAACGAGTTCCTGTGCTTCAGCGCAGGCAGGATTCACCGCGATGTATCCAATACGCTCCCCAGGGATGCTCAAGCTTTTGGCAAACGATGTGACGACGATGCTGTTTTCATAAACAGGGAAAATCGCGGGCACTGTTTTTTTGCCGTAGACAATCGCGCGGTAGGGCTCGTCAGCGATAAGGTATGGAAGCCGTCCCGCAACGTTCCCGTGTTGCCGCAACGCTGCGGCAAGCGATCCGATTTCGTCGGCAGTATAGATGCGCCCCGTCGGATTGTTCGGCGAATTGATAATGATCGCCTGTGTCCGCGCCGTCAGTGCACGGGTGATCGCCGCAACGTCGAGCGTAAAGTCCGCTCTGGTCTGCACACGAACAACCGTTCCGCCGTGGTTCAATATGTAATGATCGTATTCTGAAAAATACGGACAGAGCACGATGACTTCATCCTGCGGATTTAGGAGCGACTTCAACACGACGTTGAGCGCACCGGCTGCACCAACAGACAGCACGACATTTTGCATCGGAACGGAAACGCCCTGTTCCCGCGACGTCTTTTCCGCGAGAGCGGTACGTGCTGCCGGAAACCCCGCATTCGGCATATAGCCATGGACGCCCTGCGTCAGGTCGGCCGCAACTGTTTTTAGCGCCGCCGTCACTTCTGGAGGCGGCTCCATGGCGGGATTTCCTAAACTGAAATCGTACACGGCGTCCGCCCCAAATCGCTCTTTTAAAGCAATGCCGTCCTCAAACATTTTTCTTATGGCGCCTGCCGCCGGATCTGCGAGCAGTGATGCAATCCGCTGTGAAATCATACGCACATTATACGGTGCCCGCCGGCATTTACGCAAGGCCGTACCGAACGCACTCGGAGCAGCAGGCAACACGCCGGGTGTCTGAACACACTGCACGCGCATTCGGGTGTTACATTCACCGTGTGTGCGTGACGTCATCATGCCGCCCCTGTAACCACCGCGTCTTGCCTATTGTTTATAGAATGACATAAGGAAAACATATGCAGAAGACCGAGTGCGTTCATTGTCAGAACGGTGCAGACCGTACCGCTATTCGCTTTTTTTTCCACATGATTGCTGGTATAGCGCTGCTGGCAAGCACCAGACCGCTTTCCGCGCTTCCGTTCAACAACACGCTCCTGCCTGAAGAGCGAACGCAGCTTACATCCGGCGCGGTCGTCATCAGAAATATCGGGACGATGACGAATGTAAGCCTCAACAGTACGAACGGCGGCGCGCAAAAAATCAAAAAAAGCATGTCCCGTCTTGCACCGACCTATCTTGCAGAAGTCATTCAAATCCGCCCCTATGCCGGTAACGAAGACCTTCCGGAACGGCTCGGTGCGCTGCTTATGAATATTTCCGACTATGCGGGCATTCCCTATTTTTCAGAACGCCACGAGCGATACTACGACCTGTACGAAACAGCAAAAATCATATCACAAGAAACGGTCAACGACACAACAGAACGCGTCGTTGCAGAGCTGACGATGGAACCGTTCGGAACGATTACGACGCCGATTGAATTTGAAAAAAACAGCGACTATCTGTTATACACCTCAACGAATGCCAACAAACTCCGCTACTACGACAAGTTTACCTGCATCAATAAAGAAAAAATGCAGTCGATGATCGTCTTATTCCGCGATGAAGACAACTGGATTTTGTACGGTATCGGCGGTGTTCACGCGTTGCGGCTACCGGGTCTAACCACTCGCATTGAGACATCGTTCATCAACCGCATCAAGACATTCTGCAGCGCCATCTTTGGGAAACTCTAAGGCGACATTCACGGAAATCGCGTGGTTTGGCTTATCGGTGCACACGGCATGCTCGGTACGGAAATCGCTCGGCAGCTCACCGAAAAAAACATCGCGTGGGTGGGAACTGACCGAGCTGTTGACATAACCGACCAGAACGCCCTCGCACGATTTATGGAGCACTCCGCATTCGACCGGTTCGGATCCGGAGCACACCCGCTTTCGTGGATTGTCAACTGCGCCGCCTATACCGCAGTCGAGCAGGCGCAAAAAGAGCCACAGAGAGCATATGCACTGAATGTCTTTGGACCACGTACCATAGCCAGCATCGCACGCGCGTACAGTGCACGCCTTATCCATTTTTCAACGGATTATGTGTTCGGTGGCGATGGCACACGCCGCCAGCCGTTCAGCGAAGACGACACCGTACATCCAGTCGGCACGTACGGCTGTACAAAGGCCGCCGGTGAGACGGCCATTCAAGAAGAGATGACGGACTATTACATCATCCGCACCGCGTGGCTGTACGGCTTTACCGGCAACAATTTCGTTTACACCATGACACGCCAGATGAACGAAAAAAAATCCATACAAGTCGTTGATGATCAATACGGCACACCGACCAACGCATGCGATGTAGCTGCAGCAGTTATCAAAATTATCAGCACTGATAGACACGGCAAAGGAAGTCCTCCCCCCTTGCCGTTCGGAACGTATCACTATACAAATGGCGGCATGACTACCCGATATGGCTTTGCGCGTGCAGTCTATCTATTCGGCAGAACCTATGCCCGCATCACCCGCACCTGTACCATCGTCCCCTGCACAACAGAAGCGTACGGCTCATCCGGAATCAGACCAGCATATTCCGTGCTGGATACAAAAAAAATCGCCCGCTTTGTCCAGATTCCATTGTGGGAGGAAAGTCTTGAACGCTTTATCTGCGACGACCGATTCACGTTACCGCCGTATCCGCGCCGCACGTGAATGCAGACAAAACGCGGAAACGCAGGTCGAGAGATGCGAATGCCAAGCCACGCGCTTCATCGAATATTTCGTAAAAAATTGTAATGTAACGTTTTTTCCAACTTCCAGATCGCTTTAGATTAAAAAGGTATGTGCCGACTCCCGCAACTTCAATGTCGGTGATGTCATAGTCACCCCATTTTTCAATGATTTTTTCAAGATACCCGCGCGCCTCCCGCAAAGTCAGCTCCGTAAGCGGCTTTCCTACGGCTTCGCGCCTTTTTACATGGTCGCTTCCCGGAATAAAAAGATGTCTCGCAATCTCCGCGACCACTATAACTTTTGCTATAATTTGCTATCGTTATACAAAAATATTAACATTTTTATTAACAAAATACAACAGAAAGAAATGCGCGTGTTCTTATTCGCTTTTTGGCACAGGATTGCACACCTTGCACGGCTCGTAACCTTTCGCTTTTGCCTGCTCAATCGTCAGTTCTGTCACCGTCTTAGAACGTGTGAGCGTTCTGCAATTTCGCTCGTGGTACTTTTTGCCAGTGGGCGTAACATACACACTGCCAGTCGCGGCATATACCGCCATCACGACAAGCGCCAAGAAAGCAAAAAGTGCAATAACTTTCTTTTTCATATAAAATTCCTATAATTTTAATCTACTACAAACGGCAATTCAGAATCTTCCAAGGTTCGTAAAGGCTCATCATCGCCATCCGTCGCATTAAAGTATTGAAAGCCATTTTCATTAGTGAGATAAAAAAATTCCCGTGCTGGATGTGAAATATAGCCAAAATGAAAGTCTTTTTCATATGCATTTATTCTTCCAAGCTTTGCATAAGAACCATTGGTTGTAACCACCATTCCATTGCCCGTATAGTGACCAGTCCTATCTATTTCAAAAATATAAACAAACATATAACCTTCAAAATCGCATTCCAACCAGAAATCTTTTAACTGCCTACCCGTTACTGTTTTTAAATCTGATTCAAGGACTTTTATCAATTGTGCATATCCAATAGTTTGACCCATACCATTAGGGATAGCTCTTTTTTCGCCCGTCATCATAATAATAAGGGGATTTCGCAAACGGTCAAAATCAGATAGCTTTGTATTTCTTTTTACGGGAGCAGTCGCTTCCATTGCTGGTGCAACCTTTTTTTGACTTTCAACAGCAGCCGATTGCGTTTTTTGCTTCGTTTCCGCATTCTTAAAAGAATCCGTCTGCGAGATAACCGCAACCGCAATTATTCCCGCCAGCAAATACACCCCAATCCCAATGA
This sequence comes from Treponema sp., assembly GCA_017470085.1. Taxonomy (GTDB): domain Bacteria; phylum Spirochaetota; class Spirochaetia; order Treponematales; family Treponemataceae; genus Treponema_D. The sequence goes on along the minus strand of JAFUFE010000143.1, from coordinate 3,784 downwards.
GCACCTTTTTTCCCATGCTCATCTTCTGCTTTTCTTCAGTCATTTTCTTTATCCTTGTCTGTACATACCGATATAAAACGATAGCAAATATACAAAAGACCGTCTAGTCTCATTGCCAATAATGTAACATCCGTAGCACTACGCCGTTTTTTCAGCAGAAATATTTTGTATTCGTGATTGAAGATTGCTGTGCCGCAGCAACAGGTTCACTTCATCCGTAATCAGAACCACACCCGCGTCATCAAGTTTCAAGATATTTTCGAGCAAGGGTTTTATACTTGCCCCAAAAGAATTACTATTTGCAATAACGGCTTTCATATTCTCGCGAAATTCATTTTCGTCCGCCACCACCACGCCGTTGATGGGGCTGTGAACATCGATTTTTTGAATTCTTTTCCCGAAATAAGCCAGTTGCACGAAACGCCTATTGTTTTGGCAATGTCATAGCAGTATTCGCCGCTGGGCAAATTTCCACGTATGTGCCAACCTTGATAGACATTTTTTGTCACTTTTCTGTCAGTTGCGTCCTTCAAAAGAGCCGCAATAGTCGTATTATGCTCTTTTACCCATGCCTTTACCCTGTCAAAAAAGTCAAAACATTTCATAACTCAAAAATAACTCCTTGCGATACAAGGAGTTATTAATCGGGATAGGGCGACTCGAACGCCCGACATCTTGCTCCCAAAGCAAGCGCGCTACCAGCTGCGCTATATCCCGTTGTCTGTGATGTGTCAATAAGTATAGCAAAAAGCAACACCGCGTTCAAGCTGTCGCAGCAGCACTCCCGACAAGCACACCGGCAGCTTCCCACTCATCTCCACGAGCAATCCGGTCGATGAATGGCTTTTCAACCTGCACGGCGATGCGTTCACCCGGACGCGGCGGTTCCATGCCCGCGCAGCGAATTTCGCAGTGAATAAAATTATCGGTAACAGCGTGAAAAAGAATACTGTCCGAATCCGTCGTGAGAATTGATGGACGCCTGACTGCTTCCGCAACCGCAGGACACACCGTACCTTCGTAAGAGGAGATATACGCCGTTTTATTGCGCACCGCACGCGACAGAAGCTGTCGCACCCGCTCTTTTGCAATCGCTGCTGGAACGACATCATGAAACGCCGCAGCAGGGGTACCTGGCCGCGGAGAGAACGGAAATGCATGGATCCACGTAAATCCGCATGCATCTGCCAGTGCCGCTGTCTCGGAAAAGTGCCGCTCCGTCTCACCGGGAAAGCCCGCAATGATATCGCACGCAATATAGGGATTATCTTTCGCTGTCCGGAGTGCACGCACAGCACGTACGACATCCTGCGCCGTGTAGCTCCGCCCCATAGCCATAAGCACGGCATCACTCCCGCTCTGTACGGATAGGTGAAAATGCGGACAGATGCGTTCATGGGAAACCGTCGCGCAAAAATTGTCGTCAATCAATCGGGGAGAAATGCTCGATATACGGAATACAATGCGCTCCGTCTGATCGAGCAGCATACGGAGCAGTTCAGTAAAGCCACAGTACGTTTCACCGCATGCACCGCGGTACTGTGCGATATTCACCCCCGTGAGCGTTACTTCTGTCTGTCCGGCGCGCTCCAGCGCTCTGACTCGTCTGACTACTTCATCGGCGGCAAGCGACACCGCTTGCCCGCGCGCTGTCCGTATCGCGCAGTAGGTACACGCACCGTTGCAACCGTCCTGAATCTTTATTGCTGCGCGTGACTGTAAGCGGAACGTCCCAGTTGAAAGCAGGAACGCATTTTCAGCAACTCCCGCCCGCAGTAGCGGAGCGCGGCAAACCGTCTCCATCAACATGCTCGCACAGGCAACCGGATCAAAATGCTTTCGGTCGATCAATTTTTTGACCACCCGTGGAACAGTTTCCAAACGGCTTTTCCGCTGCCCCGGGAGCACTGCAATCCGTCTGTCAATAGCCCCTAGTGCCGCTGCCGAAAGCTCTGCCGAACAGCCGGTAACGACGACCGTCGCCGCAGGATATTTTTCGAGCAGCAGCCGGATCGTGCGGCGCGTTTTCTGTTCTGCTTTTTGGGTAACCGCACAGGTGTTGACGACACAGAGCGGAACGGCAGCGTTTGCCGGAGCAGCGGCAGACACCGGGCCGCCTGAAACAGCAAAGCCCGACCGGCTAAACGCCTCTGCCGCCGATTCGCTTTCTATTTTGTTTAAGCGGCAGCCGAGCGTCTGAAAAACAACGCACGCATCCACAGAGGATTCCTATATACTAATCACTGGAGCCGAGATGAAACACGGCGCTGCCCGACAATAGCATCGTTCAGAAGCGGATTCAACCGCACTGCTTCGTCATATGCCTCGAGCGCTTCCGTATAGTTTCCGGCGCGTTCGCGTACATACCCAAGCCGTACCCACCACGTGTCGGCGGTCGGCCGCTTTCTGACCGCCATCGAGAGCGATATGTCTGCGTGCTGGTAGCGTCCCTGGCGAATGTACAGCTCACTCATAAAATAATACGCCGTACTGACCCGACCATTGTTTTCAGGAACATTCGATACGTACCGTTCAAACTGTTCCATTGCAGCTGTATTGCGCCCCAGATAGTAATACGCTTCCGCAAGTGACTCCACCAAACGTAAATCGTACGGATGCACCTGTAGGCCGTCCTGCGCACGCTGTTCCGCTTCGACGTACTGCCGGTTTCCGATCAGCGCCCAGCACATAACCACATAGGCGTCGACACGGGTTGGGTCAGTGTGTAGTTCTTCTTCACACACGGCAATCGCTTCTGCGTACTGACCGTTGTTGTACAGCACGAGTGCATCGCGCTGTGGTGGTAGGTTTTGCGCAGGGAGCATACTGTGCAGTAACGACATTGCCACAAACACAATATATAGGCACGTTTTACGCATCTGTTTTTACCATTATGCATCGTCCAGAAAAAGTGCTCCCCGGCTCGAGCACCACCTGCCCTGCGGTGATGTCTCCGGTGAGCGTACCGGACTGTGTTATGAATACCAACGTATCGGCGGTGATGTTGCCAGTCACCGTCCCTTTGATAAGGACACGTTTCGCTTGGATATCTGCATTTACGGTGGCTCCGGCATCGACAACCAAATCACTGGTAGCTGAAATAGCACCGTCCACGCGCCCCTTTATCATAAAGGGTTTTACGAACCGCACCGAACCGGAAAACTGAATGTCGGCGCCGATGACCGTATCAAACGATTCCTCCTCAAGGTCAAAAAAGTCCGTCTCTTTTACATCGTACATACCGACATTTTAACGACAATATCGGCACCGGTCAAGGGTTTCTAAAAACAGCTATTGACAACAGGATTGCTAAAAACGGCTACAGCACCGCTGTCAAAAATCGATTTAAAAACGGCAATCCTTGTTTCGTCAGCGCATACCGGTGCATGCCGTTGCAGACGGTCGTGCACGCAAGTCCACGCGATTCCCACTGTGAAAAGAGATGCAGCACGTCAGCAGGAAAATCGTGTTTGAACCGCGACCGGTACGTTTCACGCGACACTCCCTCTCGCGTGCGGAGTCCCATCATAAAAAATTCAGTGGAAACCGTCTGCGCCGAAAGCACTTCGAGAGACTCAGGGCGCATCGTCCCAGCTGCGGCTGTGTCGTTCCAAAAGGCAATGTAGCGGTCAAGACACACTGTATTCGTCCACCGTGTACCGCTGCCGTCAACAGAGAAAACCCTTCCAGTTGCACCGGCACCATCGCCGAGGTATGATTCAAGCCGCCAATAGGTCATATTGTGCACGCACTCACCCGATGGAAGGCAAAAGTTCGACACTTC
>JAFUFE010000142.1 GCA_017470085.1 Treponema sp. | reverse complement strand
CCGCCGATGCCGCTGCAGCAGATTGGATCGGCATTATGGCAACACGGCTGAACGCGGAACTGCTCAAAGCCTGTTTCGGCGCTGCGTGTGAACAGGCGGTGGTGTACGACCCGACTAACCCGCCGGAATTCACTGGCCGCGTTCTTGTCGCGTCTGGGTGGAAGCCGGGATTTTCCACCGACAACGACGCCGTGCTGCTCGCAGAAACATACGGCGCAGATACGGTCATCAACCTGTCAAACATAGAAAAAGTATACACTGACGACCCGCGTACCAATCCTGATGCACGGCCGATCGACGCTATCTCATGGCGTGATTTTCGCCAGATGGTCGGTACGGAGTGGACGCCGGGGAAAAACAGCCCCTTCGACCCCATCGCGAGTACAAAGGCGGAGCAGCTGAAGCTGACGGTCATCTGCGCTGCGGGGAAAAACATAGACAACATACAGGCGATTCTCGAAGGAAAGCCATTTGTCGGTACAACGATTACCGGCTGACTGATCGTGACGATGTAAGAACGGATCCGTCCGAAACGGTACGCAAAAAGCGTGCGCGTCGCCGTCCACAGATTACCACGTAAGTGTTTCCATACGTGTCAGGAGCGCGTCAAGTTTTGTTCCATACGTGCTATCCTGCGCCCACGTTCCGGAAAGCTCATAAATCGTCGGCGCTTTACCGCGGGGAAGCACCCACCGGTACCGAGGATCCACCAGTGCGTTGTGCAATGCATCGGTCGTTCCGTATGCGTGCAAGTGCTGAATATGGGCACGGACGCCGAGCGCCTCCGTTGCAAACCGTTCGCCCGGATGCGATGCGTCGATGGCACCGAGACCGCAATAATTGTGCATGTCAGCCGTAACGAGGCCGCCAAAGCGAAGCCAGCCTGTTTCAAGACACATCTGGGCAAACGCCACGTCGGAATTGATTCCTTCTGCCGCTGCTTCTGAGACATAGTGCGCTGCAAGGCGCCGGACGAGCGCGTGAGAAACATTCTGATTGTGTGCAAGAAAAAACTGCGTGAGTTGACGCGCCGTCAGAACACCGGGATGTGCGAGCGTACGGGAAATTACCGGCGCCGGTGCAGAAAGCGTCCTACACGCACCGACAGAAAGAACCGCTGCGACGATGCCACAAACACATGTACAGCGACAGAGAAAAAATCGTTTGAGCCCATGTTTCATACTGTAATTGTCGGCACAAAAAATCATGTTTTAAGATGAAACTCTACGTGTGCACGTTTTTGTAGATGGGTAATTCATGCGCGTTGTACGCATTCAAAAACGTATGCGAACTGTTGAACAAAAGCCACAAAACACGAACAGTTCGATATAGGTGGCACGCAGGAAACGCACTGCACCGTTGAAACAGCGAATGATTTTTCCCAAGCACTGCCAGGCACCACGATGTTTCGGTACTGTCATGCGAACATATCCTCTACCCGTATTCTATAAATTTAAGGAAAATGAAACAGATAAAAAATACACACTGATTGCAGGAATTATCATTTTTTCTTTATTTAAAGTACATGAACTATTGCTCAATCGTCAGAAGCGGTAAACCGGACATCCGTGAACAGACGCTCAAACACGGCATCTCTTTTCCGAGCGATGAAGAGCTGGTTATGCTGATTTTGGGCAGCGGCACCAGAGGACATTCGGTACGCTCCGTGGCACGTGCGGTTGTACAGACCCTGTACACAGTAAATGGCGAAGAAATAATCGAACGGCTCCGCTCGCTCACCGGCATGGGTATGGGGAAAAGCCTTGCCATTGCCGCCGCCCTTGAGCTCGGCCGGCGCAGGAATGGTCACCTGCACGCAGTGATACATTCACCAGAAGACGTCATTCCTTTTATCCGCGGGTATGCGATGCAGCCGAAAGAGCATTTTCTCTGCATCACATTGAACGGCGGACATGAAATCATACAGATTCGGGTTATATCCATCGGTACGATCAATCAGACGATTGTTCACCCGCGGGAAATATTTTCTGAAGCGCTCATGCAGAATGCGGCAGCAATTATCGTGTGTCACAACCATCCGTCGGGGAACTGCGAGCCGTCAGCAGAAGATATTGAAACGACACAGACCTTGCTGTCTGCGGCAAAGATTATCGGCATTGCACTGCTCGATCACATCATCATCGACCGTGACTCGTACTTCAGTTTCTTGGAGCACAATCTGCTGTTCTAGCATGCCGGCGACAACTAGAATCATCCGCCCCGGTCTCCGCCAGTACCACGATCAGCTCGCAAAAAGCAGTACACTGCTCCACGACTTTCGTCTGGAGACGCAGTGCCAATACGTGGTTATTCTACCGATAGTCTTTGGGCAGCTTGTATAAACAACGCGAGCCGCTGTATACTAAAAACCATGAAGCGGACACGCATCGGTTTTGCATATATCACAGCGCTTCTGTGCGCGTTCCGCTTGGCACCGTACGCAGAGGAATATCAGCTGCTGCCACCAGAACAGCGGCAGGAAATCACCGATGCACAGACGGAAATCGTTATCCGCACGAATGTAACCGATGCGGCAGTCTACTTAAACGGCGCCTATCAGGGACGGACGCCACTGACCGTGCGTGGACTCGTCGCAGGCGTCTATGAGCTTGCGGTGGAAAAAGAAGGATACGGACGGACAGGATACCTCGTTGCCGTAGAGCGCGGACAGCGGCATTCATTCTATGTACCGCTTGAAATAATCACGGGCTACCTCGCTATTATAGACACTCCCGATGAAAGCAGCTACTACGTCGACGACATACTGCACCACACGGCAACGATGGAGCTCGCCGCTGGCTACCACACGGTTACCGTAAAAAAATTCGGCTATACCGATGAAACGCGCGCCGTGTACATCGTCCCGCAGACGCTTATTACGATATCGATGCCGCTTTCACGTGCATCGTTTTCCCTCGCAAACTTTACGGTGTCACGCGCGCGGTTTAATCCGGCGCTCAGCGGTTCCCTCGGTGAATGCGCGTTCTCTTTTTCAGTGACTGCCCCGGAGACAGGAACGCTGACGATAACGGATACTGCCGGAACCGTCGTCTACCATACGGCACTTCTTCTATTTACAACGTGGCAGCAAAAAATTATCTGGAACGGCCGCGATATACAGGGGAAGGAGCTTCCCGATGGCCGATACCGTGCAACGCTCACCGCCGGTGGTATAACGGCGGCAGCAGAGACAGTCATTGACCGTTCACTAAAGATAGTGCACGGTGATTACCCCCCGGGGGGAACTGGTATTGGGCCAATCGCTACTGCTGCGCTGCTTCCGGCACGGACATTCTTCCTTGCTGTTCAAGCGACAGCGCTATTCGATACCGCGCCACGGCCGTTTTCCGGGATGCCGATATCATTTTCATTCGGGTACACGCCGCTTTCATGGCTCGAACTTTCAGCGCAGTTCACTGTCTATACCGGACAAGCACAGCCACCAGCAGCAGGAACCGTGGCCGCACAGTTCGGTGGAAAAATCGCGATCGGTAACGATTGGTGGTTCCGCGGCAGCGGTTTTCTGCGATGGGGCATGTTTACCCAAAACGCGCCGCCACCGGCACCGTATGGAACAGATACAGGAACCGGCCTCAGCGGTGGCGGCGCGATCAGTTTTGCAAACACGTTCTTTTCCACCGGAATAACAAGTGAATACACATATGGTGCTGCCACCGGCAAAGTGACGATCCGGGACAGCGTTTGGCGAAACGGTATCACCGTTCAGTTCACCCCGGTGCACACCGTAAGCATACAGACATGGCTTATACTCAACAGCGCATTTCATATATACGACGCAACGACGAACAGCGCGAGCGACCTCATATACTGGGCACGCGCGCTCGACATCGGCATATCAACGACTGTATCGATCAGAAATACTCCGTTTTTCTTTCACGCAGGGTTCCGCACGCTGCTCTTTTTCAACGAGCGAACACGGTTTGGCACGAGTATCGGAATTTCGTACGTATTCTAGGCTTAACAGCATCTTGATTACCACGATGGGCAAAAAGCACAACGGCGGGAACACAGACACCGTCGGCACACCGCTCAGACACGCACGTATGTCGCACTGTGCAGTTGTAAAAATTTGTTTTAATGCGCTTAAGTTTATTTTTTGTTGCTTCTTTCATGTGAAAAGAAAAAGCTGTCATCGAGTGTATCAGACTAAAATATATCAGCAGCAAGATTTTTTCTATACTCAAACTTCACAGAGCGGTAAACCCCGCATGGAGAGCATTCATACGCTCAAAAAAGTGCGGGAACGACACCGAGCAGCATTCTGCCTGGCGTATCCGCACCTGTTCACCGGCAGGCAGCGCAAGCCCGAGACAGGCGTATGCCATCGCGACACGGTGATCGTTATGGCTGTCAAGCGTACCACCGTGCATTTTAAAAAGCGGATTCACCATTCCCTGCGCGTCATACGGCGCGTGCCCGTGGATGATAAGGCTGTCTGCCGTTTCCGTTATATCAGCACCGAGCGAAGAAAGCCCTTCGCGCAACACTGTGATGCGGTCGGTCTCTTTACTGCGGCACACCGCTGCGTCCGCAAGGACGACAGTTCCTTCGGTAAAACAAGCTATGACGGCGAGCGCGCAAATTGCATCGGGAAATCCGGCGACAGACACCCGCAGTTCCCCCCCAGGAAGTAATTCTGTAGAAAGCCGGGACGTTCGCGCCGTGATTGTTTTTGCTGATGTATCCCAGACAATATCCGCGCCAATCGATTGCAAAAGTGGCACAATCGCGGCATCGCCTTGACTACCGGAATCATCTATGCCGTCTATGACGACACACGCTCCAGCGATAAGGGCAGCCGTCAGAGGAAAGGCAACCGCCTCCCAATCTGACGGAATGTCCCGGCGCCCACCGGTAAGCGTGATTGGCCCAGTAACAGCGATATGCGTGCAATCATCGGAAAATACGACGTGCGCTCCGTACGATTCAAGCCACTGTTTCGTCATAAAAAGATAGGGCGTCTCTTGAGGATCCGTCAACGAAATGCGAAGCGTTCCTTGGAGACGGCTTACCGCCATAAGTATGCCGCTGATGTACTGCGAAAGTCGCCCATCTGTTTTCAGTGGCCGGTCAGTGGTGATTGGCCCGCGGACTAACAGGGGGGGGAAGTTTTCAGATGGATGCGCGCTGTATACATCAGCGCCAAGCTGACGGAGCGCGTCGATAACGTGACCAACCGGCCGGCGGCGAATCGATTCATCGCCGGTAAAGACACTCCATCCGGGAAAGGTGGCGGCAATCGGTGCCATAAAGTACAAAAGCGATCCTGAATTCCCTACATTGATGACATCATCAGGACGATGGACGCACGACCCGGCGCCGGTCACCGTCCAGACGGGAACGCCGTCGGACACCAGTGGAGGAGTAACGCCTTCAACCCGCGCACCGATTTGTGAGACAGCGCGCACCGTGGAAATACAGTCAGCGCTCGGCAATGGATTTTCTATACGCGTTACTCCGTCTGCAAGGGCAGCAAGCAGCAGAGCGCGGATAGTATGGCTCTTTGAGCCCGGCACCGTGATGTGCCCCGAAAGCGTCGACTTTTTACTGATGATATCCATGGTATTCTCTCGTGCCGTAACGGTGCACCGTTTATTATAAAGACAACGCGCTGTTTCATCAAGCATTGTGAGGGGTACGGCTCCGCACGATGTTTGCCACCCGTACGAAAAACGGTGCCGGGCGAATAGCTACATCAGTTACAGAACAAAAAAATGCACCGACCGCCATCTGTATATGCGGAAATTTCTAAGCCCGTGCTGGAGTGGTGCTGCGTGAGCAGCAGTCGCGCTGTGCGCGACCGTGCGTGAGCCTCCCCGCCTGTTTGGCGGGGAAGCCACGAAAGGACGGCTGGCGGAATAGACATGCTCCAAAAAACGAAACCGAAATACCCTCCCCCTTCACACACATCTCACAGCGCAACGGAACAGGGGATGTTTCGTTGCATGAACTACAAATCTTTGCTATGATGGCAGTGTGAAGCGGCATGCGCTCATGGTGACCTTGACACGGAGACATCGGTGACCGTTCTCCGCGCGGCTTTCAGATGAGGGAAAGCCTTTTCTCCTGCGGCGGCTCGACGCGCTACCTGTAACGGTTCCGCACCGCACGCTTTCACCGGAGCAACACACCCAATGATGAGGCGCCCGCCGCCGACTGTACCGCACAGAACCGCGCGTCGGCGTGTACGAGCCATACCGCAGCGTTCACCGCGATGATGTTTTTGAGGATTGTATGATTTATTATTTGGGAAATTATTGTGAACAGTTTTTTGGCCCCGCGCGGCTTTTCAGTTCGTATACCGTCCTGATATCGATTGCACTGTATGTCGGATTTTCCGTAACCGTTCTGCTGCTACCGAAACTGTACGGCTGGCTGCCGCACGACCGTGGCAGGGAGTTCACCGTCGCGGCAGAAGCGGCAAAAGGAAAACCGACTGGCGCCGGAAGCATTTTTATTACGATTTATGTCATCGTCTGCGTACTCTGCGCGCCGCTTTCCCTCCAGCAGACCGGCGTGCTGGTGCTCACGTGGATCACCATGATCTCCGGATTTCTTGACGACCACAGTACCACGAGCTGGGGCGAATACCGCAAAGGTCTGCTCGACCTTATCATCAGCGTACTGACGGCGATTCTACTCTACTGCACAACGACCGCAGCTACTCCCGAACACACAATCTCATTCTGGCTGCCGTTCGTCACGAACACTGTTACTGTCCCCCCCGTCATCTACTGCATCGTCTGCGTCGTCGTGATATGGGCGTCTATCAATACAACGAATTGTACCGACGGCGTTGATGGCCTTTCAAGCACGCTCGTCCTTATCGCGCTCGTGACGCTCGGCGCGCTTTTCTATTTTATCCTCGGCCACACTGATATCGCCGCATACTTACTCGTACCGCATTTAGCAAGTGGCGCAACCTGGGGGGTAATGACCTTTGCGCTCGCCGGCGTCCTGATGGGATACCTCTGGCACAACGCCTATCCGAGCGCCGTGCTCATGGGAGACGCTGGTAGCCGCGCGCTCGGCTATTTTATTGGCGTCGCCGTCATGGTGAGTGGAAATCCATTTTTAATTTTCGCCACTTCAACTATCATCTTCATCAACGGCGGCATGGGACTGCTCAAAGTTGCGCTCTTGCGCTTCTGCAAGATTGCCATCTTTACGCACATCCGCTTTCCACTGCACGACCACTTGCGGAAAAATCACGGTTGGTCACCGACGCAGGTACTCATCAAATTCATGATTATTCAGCTGTTGATCACGCTCGGTATGTTGGGGCTTTTCCTCAAGATCCGTTAATTTTTTTCGGGCGTTGCGCTGCTCCGCATCGCCGCGCTCTCCGTTTCAATTCGTGTGCTTAAACAGCACCCTCATTTCCACTTCGATCGCTAACGCACTACGGAGCTCCGCAGAACAGTTTCCCGCCAGACAGCTATTTATCCATCATGTACGCCATCGTGACCGCATCGTTCACCATGTTTCGTATCACGGCATATTCGTTCACCTGATGCGCCTGTTCATCAAGCGTGCTCCAGACCGCCGCAGGAATACCGTGATTTCGGAAATCAGCAGCAACCGTTCCCCCCCCAATGCCCACGGTATACGCTGTAATGCCGTGCGCTTCTTTGAGCGCTTCTTTTAAAAGCTGTACCACCGGCGCATCAACTGATGTTGCCGGCGATTCAGATTGCTGCGGTATCGTGTAATCAATCTTTACCCCGTACTGAGCTTCAACGGCAGCGCATTCTTGCTGCACCGCATCGAGCACCGCTGCAATCGTATAACACGGCAGCACACGACAGTCCATGCAGAATGTTTCTTCTCCCGGAATAATATTTATGCCTTCAACATTTGCAAGCCGCATTGTCGGCTCAAACGTTGAATAGTCAGGCGTAAAGAGCGAATCACGCCGGTCAAAGCGCTGCTCCAAGCCGTGCAGGCGCATGGTCAAATCCGCTGCCGCAAGGCAAGCGTTGTTTCCTTCATCAGGGCGGGAACCGTGCGTTTGCCGTCCCACCACGTGTAGGCGGAGCCACAGGATATTTTTTTCCGCAACTTCAATCGATTCGCCCATACGATCGCCGCCGTCGGGAATAAGGATTACATCATCGCTTCGGAACAGATCGCCGTGCTCCGCAAGCAGATACTTTGCGCCGTACGTGCTGCCGACTTCTTCGTCTGCCATAAAAACAAGCTTAACCGTATGACCGGGAATGGTGCCAGTCTTTAAAAACGCGCGGGCAGCGAATACCGCCGACACTAATCCCTGCTGATTATCCTCCACGCCGCGCCCGATGAGCCGGCCGTCCTTTTCAACGACCGTCCACGGATCCGCATCCCAGAGCTCGCGTTTACCGACGGGCACGACATCCAGATGCGCCATAAACCACACGCGATACGCGTCCGATGTGCCGGGAATCGTCACCACAATATTTGGACGAATGCCGTTTTTTGCGCGGTTATCAGGTGCATCGTAGCGCTCAATGTTTGTAAAGCCCTGTGCCGTCAGCCACGCGATCAAAGCCTCCGCTTTGTCGAGCTCCCCGGTACCGCCGTTTTCCGGTGCCAACGCTGGATGAGACGTCAACACTGTTTCAAGCGCAACCATGTCGCGCTCGGAATCAACAATCTGTTTTTTTAATTGTTCGAAATGAGCAGTCATTGTGTACTCCTATTCGGGATAGAAATAGATGCATCGGTGCCGTGTTTTCGATTTAAAACGCCGCACCGCGTATAAGCTTTCTTTACACCGTGGCCGACCTCGGCCGAAAGCAAGTGTACCACATGAGCGGTATTTATGAAAGGGCATGGCCAGAATGACTAGAGGCAGAAAGAGCTATCAACAAATAGACGATACCGTATCCTCTCTTTTTATCCTTTCTTCTTTACGGAATTTTTTGTCGTTCAGTTTTCAGATTGCCCGTGCTTAAAACAACGATGGTGTATACTGAAAATCCGCTGTCGCATCACAGATCATTGGGAGTTTTCGCATCTTGTTATATATGAACCAGCAGTGTATACTCTTGGGAATGAAGTTTACGCGTACGGAAAAAAATCGGATTGTTGCCACAGGAACAGTTGCAAAAATCGGAGAGGATACATAATGACTACGATAAAAAAAATCGTTTTGCTTTTTTTTGGAATTATCCTGTGTGCGTTTTATATTCGATTTTTTCCCATCAAAAGTGTGGCGACCCAAAAATATACGCGAGCTGGTGCGGTTGCCGCGTTTTTTGAAAAGCACTTTCCGTATTTTGACGCCATCTCTTTTGGCAAAGGAGACCCAAGTCATCCATTCGGCACAACGAATTTTGTCAATTACACTTTGCTGGGACAGCCACGCACTGAGGGGGAACGCTACAAAGGCACGCTAGAATTTCATATATACCGTGATATTGGCAATTTGTTTCAATTCAACTATGAAATGCCATTGAGCGGAATCATCGTGTATGCAGAACAGGACATCATCGCTCAAAATCCAAGACCGACTGAATACAAAACAATCAATCTGACAACGCACGACCATTGGTATTATGTAGAAGTCTACGATGATTTTTCGTATTTTTAAAAAATGTGAGAACAGTAAGCCCAACAAATGAAAGTAACTTTTTCGTATCCTTCTCTTTATTCGACACAAGACGAAATCGCATTTGATTTTTATCTTGGACATATACGCGAAACTGCCGAACGGAAAGGCCAGCGAATGATAATCACGACTGCTGATACTTTGAATCAGGACATGCAATAAAAATGCAACAACAGCACAAAACAGATGAGGCAGAGGAAACGTGCGCCGAAAAAAAATCGAACTGTCAGGATCTGAGCCTGCGGCAGCGTGGTTCCAAACCAAGCGTACCGCCGGCTGACTTCGTGCAGCGTACCTGTGCCAAAAAGCGGATTCTTCTATTTCATTCCGTTCTTTTTGAGCCACTTCTCCACGTCGCGGGCAAGCGAGCTGCCGCCGGAATAGTGGATTGAAAGCCCCTCGGCAAGCATTGCGTTCGGCGCGAGCTTTGCGATTGCGGTAAGGCTCTGCCCGAACCTGCCGCCGCCGTGCGAGCAGAACGGAAGAATCCGCTTGCCCGAAAAGTCGTAACTTTCAAGAAGAGTCGCAATCGGCATGGGGATGCTCGCCCACCAGTTCGGGTAGCCGATGATAATCGTGTCGTACTCCGCCCACTTCTTCGCGTCGATTTTTGTTTTGAGTGCGGGGCGGGCTTGGTTGTGCTGGTCGCGCTGGGCTTCGTTCAAGACGGTGTTGTAGTTTGACGAATATGGCTTGACCAGTTCCAGCTCGATTATATCAAAGCCTGTCTGCCGTGCGATTTCCTTTGCAACGCCGCGCGTGTTCCCGCTCCATGAATAATAGATGATGAGCGTTTTGCCCGATTTTGCGCCTGTTGATTTGCTTGCGGTTGCCGCTTCGCGCGTCGTCACTATTCCTTTTGATGGTCCCGCACTTACTACAAGGCGGATGCCCACATTGTAGAGCGGCGTATTCTGCTGTGCGGCCGCGCGGTACGCGCTCCGCAGGTTCTTGCCAAAGTCGTTCCAGCCGCCGCCACGGTACACGCGCCGAGTTCCCGAAGAAAGCTCTGTTGGATTGTATAATCCTGCAGAATCATATACAGTTGCTTCAGTTATAAGAGTCTTTGTGTTTCCTGATTCATCCAAACAGTCCTTGTAATCGCCGTAATAGTCAAAGCACCACTCGCCCACATTGCCGTAGATGTCGTACAAGCCGTTCGGGTTGGGCGCAAAACTGCCGACCGCGACCGTCGTTCCGCGATACACGCCGGGGCGCGTTTCAAGCACGCTGTCGTTAAAATAATTTTGCTCGATTTGATACGGATAGTGACCGTAGAAGTTCACATCGTCCGCGCCGGGAACTTTGCGACTGTAAAACGGCGTGGTGCTTCCCGCGCGGGCGGCGTATTCCCATTCCGCTTCGGTGGGCAAGCGGTAGCCGTTCGCCGCACGATTCCAGCTCACCGTCGCGCCGCCATCCGTCACCGTGTACGCGGGGGTGCGCCCGTCGCGGCGGCTCAGCGCGTTGCAGAACTCCACCGCTTCAAGCCAAGTCACGCTTTCCACAGGCAGATTGTCGCCACTAAAATTGCTCGGATTTTTCCCCGTCACCTCGCGCCACAGTTTTTGCGTCACCTCGTACTTTGCCATGTAGAACGGCACGACCGTCACGAGATGCTGCGTCTCGTCGCCCGTCCGCCAGTCCTCGTTCGCGGGGCTTCCCATCGTAAAGCTGCCGCCTTGAATCAGCACGAAGTCTGCCGACGGCGCGGGAAATGTTGTTGCGTGTGCCATTGCAAATGCTCCTAACGCCAATAGAATTGAAGCAATCAGTCTTTTCATCAAAATCTCCTTATGAGTAAGCATACCGGATATGATAGAAAGTGTACAATGCTCGTTTTGTATGCGAGTATGCGTGGTGCGCATAGCACACCACGTGATAATTTCCACTTATGCAAACGGCACGAAGCCGTTCATAACGCAGCATACCATCCGATGCCGAGCAGACCGCGATGAACCAAGACAGAAATCGTCTCATTGTTTTTTTCGATTAGCTCTTCGGTCGCCTGGGAAAAATCAAAAGCGCAGTTGATTGCGCAGACGGCGGCAAGCGCATAGGCAAAAAAGAAAAATGAATACACGGCCAGCGCGCCGTAGGTGTATTTTTCCCCGAACGAATATTCTTTTTGAACGGCGATGAACAAAATCAGATACATCGCATAAAACACGGCGGAGCATTTCAAGAATCGTCCTGCGGAAATAATGGTGAAATCCTGCAGCATCCGCCATCCAAGTCCGAACGTAGGCGCAATCAAGGCAAGGCACACGCAGGGATAAATCGAATTTCCCTTTTTGTCGAAGTGAATCCAACCGTTTGAAAAATGAAGTACAAAAAGGAGTGCAACCGGGCAAAGCAGGTTCAGAGCGACGCTCAAAAAATACGGCTTCGGATACAGTGCAACCCACACGGCGATAATCGCCGAGAACCAGTTTATCCGGCGTGCATACAGCTCGGCCTTCACAAGAATTACATTCACTTCGTCGGGATTCGGATTATCATATTTTGTGTAAATACCAATGCTGTCGATCAAAGCCTGCCCGTCGGGGTATATGGGAATATGCTCGTAAAACCACGACAGAATTTCTTCCGCGCCCTGAATAAGCCCGAGCGCGGGAAACGTGGTTTTGAAAAGTTCCTTGTCCGCGGGAAGCGCAAGCGCCCGCTCCTTGGCATTTTCTGGAACAAGCGATTCCTTAGAAAAATTAGAAAAAGTTGCAGCAACATCGTGGAGCGAATCCTTCACAAAAAAGACCGTGAGCATTCCGTCCCGAAAATAAAAATAGCGCAGATTGCGGGCTTGTATGCTAACTGATTTTCCCAATTTGTGGTACTCAAACAAGTCGTCATAAAAAACAAAATACGAGCTTACGTTGACGGCAGAAAAAATCGTGAGCAGTACGGGTGTAGTCAAAACAATCGGAACAAGTGCGAAAAACGCTGCCCAATTTTTGACATCGCCAAGGGCCTCATGTATCAGAAAACCAATTGCCACCGCATAGAAGATTGCGGTTCCCGCATAGGCTATGACTGCGTATTTTTTCTTCATCTTAAAAGTCCGCAATGTTATTTTACTCCTTTCTCTCATGCTTTCTCTCACTTATGCATCGATTGCCTTGCTTCATTTTGTTCGATGCGCATTTCCTGCCGCGAGTAACGCCTTCCCCGCATAGTGCGAGGCCGCCGCGAACAGCACGAGAACCGCGAGGTAGTCCACGGCGAACAGAATGTAGCCGCGCTCCAAGTCAAGGAAAAAAAACTGCTGGCGTAGGAACAGATACTGTGCGATGCCACGCACGATGAACGCATACACGCCATAGCCGCACACGAGCGCGAGCAGTGTCCGTTTGGCGAGCAGAACCTTTTCGTTTTGCTCCGTGCCGCCCTTCATCCCCATTCTGCTAAAAATCATACCCAAGTGCATTCCGAGGTGGGCACACATGAAGAGGTAGTACCAGTGCGAGCCCACAAGGTGCGCCACTCGCGCAAAGCCAAGAGCGCCGCCCACGCTGAACGGCAAAAACCACGCCATCATCAGCCCGCTTATCATGAGGAGCAGAGCGCACACGGAAATCCCGCAGTTCACCACAAGCTGCATGACACGGTACGGCGGGAACTTCCCTTTGAAAAGCGATCCGTACCAACGATGATTCAGCACGGCATGGAAAGCCCACAGTGCGAGCAACGCCATTCCCAGAACCTGATGAACGCGGTCGTCAGGGAACAAGACCGTGCCGCCCATAAGGACGATTGAAAGCACGGTCATCGCGCAGTCAACCGCCATTCGGATTTTTTGCTTTGTTTCCATACTATTTCACATCCTTGTTCGGATTTCCATCCGCATCATCTCCACATCTCCGCTCGTCAGAATTGGAATGAGTGCGTTGATTTCTTCTATCGGCTTGTCCCACCATTTGAATCGCTCCAGCAGGTCAATCAGCTCGTCGTCAAAGCGTGTGCGAATTTGCCGTGCGGGGTTTCCTGCCGCAACCGTATATGGTGGAATGTCGCTCGTAACCGTGGCGTTCGCGCCGATTATTGCGCCGTCGCCGATGTGAACGCCAGGCAGAATCGTCGCATTCTGACTGACCCACACATCGTTTCCGATTACCGTGTCGCCTTTGAGCGGCAAGTCCTCGCGCTCGGGCGGCTTCATGTCCCAGCCTTCGAACGTGTAGAACGGAAAAGTCGTCACGGCGTTCATCTGATGGTTCGCGCCGTTCATCACAAACTCCACGCCCGAGGCAATCTGGCAGAACTTGCCGATGATGAGATGGTCGCCGTTCCAGTCGTACAAGTGCGTCACATGGCTTTCAAACTCGCGGTCGGCAATGTAGGTAAAGTCGCCCACGATGATGTTCGGGTTCGTCAGCGTCGGCTTCACATAGATTTCGTTTTCGTAGCCCGCAATCGGGTGGATTGTATTCGGGTCAGGATTCTTTCCGTCTTTCATTTTTCACCTCGTTATGCTGGCAGTATAACATAAATCTTCATCGCTTCCCACTCTTCCCCAATCTTCTTGAGCAACGCATCCACCTCGCTCTTCGCTGGTCTGGTCGTGCCGAAGCCGTCCTTGTGCGCGGCGGTGGGCGTGGCTTCGGTGAGGGCGGCGAGCGTTTCCGTGCCGTAGGTTGCCTGATACTCGCAGAACGGAATCAGTCGCAACTTGCGGTTGCTTACCGAGTTTTGCAAGCAAAACTTGCCCTTGGGCGTTCCCGTCGGTGGCTTACGCCACCTTACCCAGTTTTTGCTTTGAAAAAACTGGCGGGTCGGGTCTTTCGGGGTTCCGCTACCGCTTCATTGCCTACGCTTCGCTTCAGCAACGGCTACGCCGCCCCTACAGCCCCTAACGCGGTCGGCTTACAGCTGCACCAGTTGGATTTCAATATAAAAAATTCTCCTAAAAATGCTCCTCAAAAAACTTGCTCACATACGGCATAAATTCGTCCTGTAAGACTTTCCGCGTCTCAAAAACTGACTGCGAGGCGTTGCGCACGAACAAATCGGCGGGCGTAATTTCCAAAGCGTAGGCAATTTTCAAAATCAGCTCAAAGGACGGATAATTTTTCCGCGACTCAATGCCGCTTATCGTGCTTTTGGCGCAGTCGCAGATTCCCGAAAGTTCCAGTTGTGACATATTCCTTTTTGTTCGGTAGTAAATCAAATTATCCAAAAAATCTGATGCATATTTATCCATAAAAGACAAAATAGCCGACTTTTTGTCTTTACAATTCAATTAAATGTACTAGTATGATTATAAGTTCGGTCAAATCGACTTTTTGGTATAAAAATTCAATTTAATCGAAATGACTTGCCTGCTGTACAGTAGGCAAAAGCCTGACTAAGCCCACACTGGGCTTTCGCGGCAAAAAAAACTGCAAGGAGTTTTTACGATGGAAACAACAAAAAATTGGGCGGTACGGTTTACGACGGTGATTCTGGCCGGGATGATGGTGCTGCTTGCTTCCTGCGACGGAAACAAGGGCAGGGTCATCACCGTTGACGATTTTAACGACGACTGGATTGTCGGCGACTGGGAGATGACGGCATCAGCAAATTCAAAGGGCAACGGGGACGAAGGTTCCGCAAAGACCTACGAGATGAAAGCTTCCGTCTCAATCAGCGGAAAGGACAACGACTCCGCGGTGACGGCGACGGGTGAGTATATCAACGGCGGCAACGCGGCTTATTGGCTTTCTTCGCTCAAAGACGTCAAGACAATGTTTGCGGATTTTATCGGTCAGATTCCCCCGAAAGACGAATGGAAGTGGCACGGCATAAAAATAACTGGCGGCGACCCGAACTTGCACATAAACAAAACGAACGACGAAATCACTTTTTATGTGGCGATGAAGTCAAACTACACGAAAGGCGCAGAGGTACGGCTCTCATTCAAAAAAAATGTTGATTAGAAAAACCATATAATTCTAGAAGGAACTTCGATATGAAACTGAGAAAATTGCTTGTAGCGGCCGTTTTGCTTGCCACAGGTACGGTGGCCTTTGCCGAGAGTGCTGAATACAAGGCGCTGCTCAAAGAGGCGAAGGCCTACGAGCAAAAAAAGCAGTGGGTGTACGCGCTGGGCGCATACTGGGACGCGATGGCGGCAGACACTGCGGAAAACGTGACGGAGGCGGCGGACGCGTTCGCCAAGCTGGAGGATACAATAACAAACGGGAATCCCGGCTATGGAGAATTCGACGAGTTCGACATTTACGACAGCTGGCTTCTCCTGTGTCAGGACTTCGAGAAATACTGGGTGGAAAACTGCCCGCGCGCGCTCTCATTCGGAAAACTCCAGCGCGGCAACATCGACCGCGCCACCCGGACGGCAAGCTACACGATAGAAATCACTTGGGACTGGACGGCAAAATTCAAGCGCATCGGAAAAGCCGTCATCACGGGACTGAACGCATCGCGCAAGGACAACTGGACGCAGGGCATTCCCAAAAGATGGCCGCTCTATTCGGTCTACGAGTCAAAAGTAAAGGAAGGCTCGTACATCGTAAACGACATCCCGTTTTTCTATGCGAAGGCAACAGACGAAGACCTGCGTCCCGCTGTGGTGTACGGAAAGGTCGTTGAGGAGTATTTCATAGTCCCCGCCGCGCTCGCCTGCGACAGATGGATGCCAGTCAGCTACGACGGCAGTGGCTGGGAGTCGTTCGTCAAAAAAACAGAAACATCCTTCACCCTTTACACGATTGTGTTCTCCGTCGTCGGCGTGAACGGAAAAGCGCTGCTCAAAGGCCCCGCCGTTCACATACAAGGGGGCAATACAAGATGCATATACGAGTTTACTGGCGTGAGCCAAGACGCGATGAAGCAGATAGACGGTGGAAGCGTTTCCATACGGCTGGAGAGCATTTCGCTCAAATACGGCTACGAGGGAAAATTGGCTGGACAGGACGGACTCCGCACAGAGAACCTTGCGAAAATGCCCGAAATCGCGCTTAAGAATGTGACGGCGTTATCAGCGTATGATGAATCTAAAAAAGACGAAGACATCGCGGAGGACGCAATAAAAGCGGCAACCGCCGTCACCGTCCAAAAACGTCTGGAAGAATTCCTCAAAAATGACGGCCTCGTTACGGTCGAAAGCGGCAGCTTTATGATGGGAAAGGAAGAAAAGGCGGAGCCTGTCCATAAAGTGAACCTTTCCGAATACCTTGTCGCGCCCACGGAAGTCCCGCAGTGGCTGTACCTTGCCGTTATGGGCGAGAACCCCTCCAAGCAGGTGGGGCAGGACTTGCCCGTCGAGTATATCTCCTGGTATGATGCCGTCATATTCTGCAACAAGCTGAGCGTTCTTGCGGAACTCAAGCCCTGCTATTCAAAGGGCGGCACGACCGACACGGCGCAGTGGGGCGCGGTACCTAGCAAATGGGCTGACGCGGAAAAATATGTCATTTCCTGTGACTTTTCTGCAACCGGCTACCGGCTTCCTACGGAGGCGGAATGGGAATATGCGGCGCGCGGCGGAAAGAACCAAAGCGCGACGGCGTATGCGGGGAGCGACGTCATTGACGAGGTTGCCTGGTACATAAAAAATTCAAATCATCGCAAAAAAGGAAAGAACGGCGTCGTAGATGTCGCAAAATCCAGCGGCTACGGATACGAAATCCACGCCGCAGGCGCAAAAAAGTCGAACGCGCTGGGCTTGTACGATATGAGCGGCAATGTTGCCGAATGGTGCTGGGACGGCTATGACGACCGAAACAGAGAATATCCCGCCAGAGAGCAAACCAATCCGCAGGGAATAAACGCTTTATATAAAGTAGTCCGTGGCGGAAGTTCGGCATTCCCTGATGATTTTGTGACGGTCTACAAAAGAGGATATAAAACGGCTTATTCAACTTCTGACAGCTACGACACTGGATACGCTTCGTGGGATTCCTGCATAGGATTTCGACTTGCGCGCACTTCGGAAAAGAGCAGTTCCGAACAGGCGGTAGCCGCAAAAAAAGCAAAACGAGCCGAAACCGTAAATAAATTGAAGAACTTGTTTACGAAGTAAATTGCGAGGAGGAAAATATGAATATACTTGTAAAGAAAGAATTTGGAAACGAAGTCATTTTTGTAATGTCGCCGTATTTGATTAGAAAAAATGGTGAGATTTGCAACAACTTTCCAATTTTGATAATTGATAAGGAAACAAAGAAAGTGATTGCGGAATTCGACTTGCCTCATTCACTGCCGGGCAATGACTTTAAAGTTGAGGATTTGTTTGATAAAGACGCGGACGCTATCAATAAACATTTTGCAGAATTGCAGGAACAAAATCAAGAACAAATTAAGAAAGTTGCCGAAGAACTGGCAGAACATGCCGCAACCCTAAAAATTAATTGATTTTGCATGAAGGCTGCGCCAGCATGCGCTGGCGCGGCTTTTGTTTTGCCAGCAGCCGTCTACGGGAGGGACGGCATCCTGTTTTTCCTCATCGAATCCGTACAGATAGCAAGTGCTGTTTTCTAAAAGAAGCTGGTACGGATACACAATGCAATTTTTCTTTTCCTCGCCGTGCCATTGCCCCTTGTAGAAAAACTGAATTTTGCAATTCTGATTCATATACTCAAAAATCTTTGCAAATTTCGCTTGGTTGTCCTTGTTGTATTTGGGCTTAGGCGGCACGGCGATCCGCGAAAAGTCAGAAATCGGCCGCCCCGTAAGCGATTCTATATAGTCAATCATTTTTTTATAAATCGGCGTGTTCTGGTATTGGTTCAAAAGTGATTTTAAAATCGCAAGTGTTCCGTAATCCTGCATGGAGCCAATTTTGATATGCTTCGCTTTTTTCCAATCAGGGTGCATTCTGAAAGTAAGCTTGTGCTTGTCAAAGATGATGATTTTTTCTCCCGCGTCGCCAATCAGTGCAAGTTCCCGACCGAGCGTTGCAGAGCTTCCAAGCCCCGCATCTTTGAGCGTAGTTTTGTTTATACTTTCGCCTTTCGCTTCCGCCTGCTGAACAAGCCGAATCAAGCGGTTTATGCGGTTGTTGCGTTCTGCGCTTAGGTTTTCGTTGTGATACATAGGCTATTCTTCCAGTTTTTGCTTTATTTCTTCAACACTAGGAAGTGCCTTCTGCAATTTCTCTGGCATATCGGCGAGTGTCTTGTAAGTTGCCCCTTTTAATTTCATTCTGCGCCTACTACTCCTCTGACAGTTCCTTCACATTCTGACTTTCTCGTGCGTGGTCAATCGCCTGCAACAATTTCTGCTCCAGAACTTCTTTCGACGGCATCTTCGTAAGATACTGCCTCTCGTGGATATTGCCTTTGTCAAGTTCAAGCAATTCCACCGTCTGCTGGGATTTTTCGGCGCAGAGAATGAGCGCAATCGGCTCTTCCTCGCCCTCTGCCTTTTCGTATTTTGAAAGCCGAGAAAATCAAGAATATACAGGTCGCGGTAGAACAAATCAGGCGACATCTTGTTTTCCGACTGAAAAACAGCAAGGTCGTTCTTTATCGTTTCTTCGGGCTTTTTTGAAATGGCCGTGCGCTCAAACAGCATCGACTTTCGCCGCTCACGCAAAGTGCGGACGCTCCAATGTTCGTTACTGCACATGACGGCGTAAAAA
Organism: Treponema sp.; assembly: GCA_017470085.1. Taxonomy (GTDB): domain Bacteria; phylum Spirochaetota; class Spirochaetia; order Treponematales; family Treponemataceae; genus Treponema_D. The sequence continues at coordinate 4,368 of JAFUFE010000142.1, read as the reverse complement.
TTGCGCTTTGTTTCATCTTCAATCGGCAGAAGCACGACAAAATGAGACCATGTCAATTGTTGTGACAGTGTCGCAACAATTTGATTGTCAGGGAACTCGCGGTAAAACTTAATTATTCTGAACAGGGATGCCTTGTCAAACCCTTTTCCGTAATTCAGCAAAAGTTTCTGCGTCAAATTTTCAACGACTTTCTGACCACATTCCGCCTTGTTGTTTTCAAGGACGGTGCACACAATATACTGGCCGATTGTCCAGTACAGCATGACCATTGCATCATTCACCGCCCGCCGAACGGAATTATGGCACTTGTCGATGGTCAATGAGATGTCGGTGTAGTAGCGGTCGTAGGATGAAAGTCAGTTCTTTTTGATATATTTGGCATTCAGAGACTCCTATTTTTACTTCATTTTCATGATTATAAACAACTACCTTGTAGCATCATAATCCAATGCTTTTATATCCATATCCAAAGCAGAAGCTATTTCTAATTTTGTTTTTATAGAAATCCTATGCCTATCTGTAAACTCTTTCAGCATGTATCTAATCAAGTATTTTATAGTATCAGGAAATTCTTTATATTTTTCTTTCAATTCATCAAATGGAACTTCCTTTTTATACCACAATATACACTGTAAATAAACACAATAAGTCAGTGGATTTTTTTCTTCCTCATAAATAGTGCGGATAATTTTTATCAAATCTTTTGAGCCGAAAGATTCTGTAATTCTATAAATTGTTGAATAAATAATTGCAAAATTAAAAGATGCATATATCCGATAAGAAATTTTTGAAACATCTCCGTTTGATAAAGTTTCTTCTTCTAGTAAGCGGTCTTGAATAAACTCCAAGAAACTTCCCTTTAAATCTCTAAAAAAAGTTAAAAAGTAATCACAAATCCGTCTATATGTATTCATCCCCACAGTAAAATAATCAATAACTTTTTGCTTTGGTAATTCTCCATGGTTCTTTATTATTTGTCCCAAAACTTCTGTCGTTCTCAAGGATTTTTTTATATCTGAAATTGACTTTGTTATATTCTCTGCCACGTCATCATTTTGTTCAGCTTCAATTTCATCTTGCTTTTCAGCATCATTAAGACGAATTTGTCGAGAATTGTCATATTTGTTGATAATTAATTTTTCTATCTCTTTAAATGCATTGTCAACGAATTTTAGTTCGCCTTCATCTAAGACAGACTCTTTATTATCTGTAAACAATTTCTGCGTGTTTATACTTACTTGGTCATAGAAAGCAATATCTTTTGTATGATGGACAATAAAAATTGCTATGAATGAATTTTCTGTAATGTGAAGATTATCATATATATCTTCTATTTGAGAAAATATTTTAGTATCCTTTATATGTTCTGCAAGGTATTTCCCAACAAAATAATAATAGGCATATGTTGAGACAAAAGAATATTGATTCATATCATTTTTTGAGAAAATACTTGTCATCTGAAACTTTTTCAACAAGTCATCAATTTCAAATGGGAGATTATATTCCTGTTCATATCGTTCCATTACAGAAATTAATTCATCTTCAGACAAGTTTCTGCGTTTATTGTCAAATAAATAGTAAGCTATATAACTAAAAATATTCAAGTATGTATTAATTTGGGTATCTTTTATCCCCATTGTCCGTAGATTAATATATACCAATGCCTGATAACAATGCGCTTTTGAAGTTATCTCTAGGTTTGGATTGGATGCAAAATCTCTTTTTGCTAATAAAATTGTCAGTATAAAAAAGGGAGTATATGGCAAAAGTCCATTTATCAAGGTTTTATCTACGAATGCATTGAGTTCATCTGTTGATTGATAATTGTCATTTTCTTCGCCAGTAAAAGAAATCCATTTTTCAATTAATTCATATCGCTTTTTATGTCCGAAAGCCGACAATGAATAAATTTCAAAACTTTTTATTAAATTGCGCTTTTGAATATCTTCAAAGAATAACTTGTCTGAAAATAAAATAGTGTATGCAGTGTTCATCAAAGATATGTCTTTCAAGATTTTTTCTTGCTGAACTTGTTCCCAATTATTAAAGTCATCAAAGATTAGAACATATTTTTTTTGTTCTTCAAGAAGTTCATTTTCCTTTATGCCATATTCATATTTTAAAACATCATTTATCAAATTTTTTAAAAGTTTCCGTTCCTTTATTTTGCATTCAACAAATAAAGGAATCAACTCTCCTGTATCAAAGATTCGTTCAAAGACTTTCTTTGCCAAAGCCGTTTTTTCATATTGTTCATCACCACAAATCAAAACATTAGTTGGGGCTTCGCAGTATTTTGAAATGAACAAATCTGCATCTATCTTGTGTCCTTGTTTTTCATCCGTGACCTCATGTATCAAATTCGGATAGATAAAAAATGAATCCAAGTTATTCGGTTTATCAGGATACTTAAACTCTGCTTGTTCAAGATATGTTTTAAAAACGGATGATATTTCAAGGGTATTCAATTGCTTTTTTTCTGTGGGAAAATTCTGTATTCCCTTGGAATAAAGGTATATTTCTCCAGTAAATTGTTTAACAGAAAAGGTATAGCTCTTATAATCTTCTTTCTTAAAGAATAATTCAGCTGACGCTTGATTAAAAAACTCTTTGCTTATTCCATAAACAAAATTTACATCAGTGTTTAAAGTGAGAAGACTCTTCAATTCGCTAGAATTTAAGAATCGTGCTGTTTCATTTAATCCATCACCTATCCATGTAAAGCCAGTTTTATTGATATTCTGCTGTTTGTTTATAATGCCTCGATGAATCATGCCCCTAAACCGAAAAAGAGAATGTCTCAGAGAATTTTCATAAACTGTATTAAAAAAATCAACAACTCCTGCATAATCACCAGAATCAACAATTACAAAGCAACCATCTCCTTGGTCAAGCGTTGTAGAATAATTGTCCAAAGACTCCAATATTTTAGGATAGTTAGAAGCCGATTGACGCAATATATCAAATAATTGTTCTCTTTTTTGAATCATATCAGATTCATTTTCAGATAAAGAATAATCTTTTATATCAAATCCTAAAATCGTGTTTTCCATAGTTTATCTCCTATCATTTCTGGTTGTTTCCATTTTGGAAACAACCACTATCCATCAATCTCCGCTTCCACCATCGCTTTTGCCTGCTCCAACAGCCGCTTGCTTTCCGTCCGCAACGAAAATGAACGCTGGATTTTCTCTGCAATCGCTCGCTGTGTTTCCAGTGCAAGTATGGGAATAGCGACATGCTTTATATCATCAGGCTTCCAGTGCTGAATAATCGCGCCGTTGGAATCGCGCTCGGCTTGCAGATGCACGACGATTGAATTCAGCACGAGTGTTACATAGTCAGGCAAAAAGGCTGAATCAACAATATTCAAGTGCAACAATGCGCCCGAAGTTATTACATCTAAATCTGTCTCACACTTGTACGCAATGCCGATGCTGCCGTCTTTTGAAAGCAGAATCGTGTCTTTGTGCGGGCGCAGGGCTTCAAGGCTGAATTCCTGTGGCGAAAGGTGCAAGTCCGTTTGCGAAATGCCGAATTTGCTCACATCAGAAACGCGGACAAACAGAATGCCGTTTTCTTGGTAGCAGTCGCTTCCTGGCTCAACGGATTTTTTTATGGAAACAATATCGCCGAGCGGCTTACATTCGTGCGCGGAAAGTCTTTGCTCCAATTCATCATACTTCGGCTGGTAATATTCCGCGTCAAGCCGCCCTGTCTGCTGAAAGTCCGAGAATGACTTTACGGAACAGCTTATCGCCGCAAACCGCGCCCAATAATCCGAAAGCAGCTCCTGCAACAAAAGCCATTCTGCAAGGCAGTAGTAGTACAGGCTTTGAGAAATCAGTGTTCTATACATACCCCCCCCCCATCTGTATAGTATTTTCTACTTGCTCCTTTGCGTTTTCGAGCAGGGATTTTGCCTCGTTACGCAGGGAAATACTTTTCTGCACATTCGCCGCAATTTCGGTCTGCACTTCCGCGCGGATTTTTGGCAGGGGGATTTTCTGCAATTCGTTGTGGCTTACCGCCGTCAAAATCGTGCCAGAGCAATTGCGCTTCAAAAGATTCTGCATGGGCTCAGATTTAAAGAGCATAAGCAGTGTTTCGGGATTCATCACATCGGAGCGGACGACATAAAAGCCCGTGGAACAGATTGCGTTGTCATAGTCGCTTGTGACGAGCGCGCAACTTTGCAAAGAGCCTTCCACCGACGAAAGAATGACATCGTTTGTATGCACCATCCGCCGCGCACGGGAAGGCAAATCCTGCCCTGCGGCAACCGTGCAGCCCGTTATCTCGCCGTAACTTCCTATGTTGCCAAGTTCAATGTATTTGTATTCCGTTCCCGCGTTCGGCACATAATTT
>JAFUFE010000141.1 GCA_017470085.1 Treponema sp. | reverse complement strand
TGACGGCGGCGCTTGCGGGGCAGGGGCTCGACAAAGACGTTGCACTCATCACCGATGGCCGATTCAGCGGCGCTACCCGCGGTGCATCGCTTGGGCACTGTTCTCCTGAAGCAGCGGTGGGCGGTCCCATCGCACTCGTTGAAGAAGGTGACCAAATCACGCTCGATATCAACGCGCATATAATTACGCTTGAAGTCAGTGATGAAACGCTTGTACGCCGCCGTGCAGCATGGACGGCTCCAGAACCGAAGGTACGCGACGGCTATCTTGCCCGGTACGCCAAGCTCGTGTCATCTGCTGATAAAGGCGCAATTTTACAGTAGGCGTGGGACTGCGATGGATTACACTGGCGCGCGCATCATTATAGAATGCCTGATAGAACACGGTGTCGATACCGTATTCGGTTACCCCGGAGGAGCGATCCTCAATGTCTACGACGAGCTGTATATGAATGCTGGGCGAATCCGGCATATCCTGACGGCGCATGAACAGGGGGCGTCCCACGCTGCCGATGGTTATGCGCGGTCAACGGGGCGGGTCGGCGTCGTGCTCGCCACAAGCGGCCCCGGTTCCACCAATCTGGTCACCGGCATCGCGACGGCGTATATGGATTCGGTTCCGATTGTGGCAATCACCTGTAATGTGAGTACGTCGCTGCTCGGCAAAGACAGCTTTCAGGAAGTCGATATCACAGGCATCACGATGCCGATAACCAAACACAATTTTATCGTGCGCGATGTTGCGCAGCTTGCCGATACGATCCGTGCTGCGTTTCTCATCGCGCGGTCGGGACGTCCCGGCCCGGTGCTCGTCGATATTCCTAAAGATGTCACCGCCGCGCGTTGCCAGTATGTGCCCGTCGGTACGGATGGATATAGTAACGGAATGATAAACGTGCCGGTCTCACATCGGGTTACGCAGGCAGCGGCTCCGCATGACGATGATGTTGCGCGCGCGGCAGCCGTCATCTCTGCTGCTGTTCGTCCGATTATATATGCCGGCGGTGGTGTCATCATCTCTGATGCGTGCGCTGAACTGCGGACATTCGCTGAACAGGCGGACATTCCGGTGTGTACGAGCCTTATGGGAAAATCCGCGTTTCCGAACGATCATCCACTCGCGCTCGGTCTCCTCGGTATGCACGGTTCGAAGGCTGCGAACACCGCGGTTGCGGAGAGCGATGTGGTTATCGCTGTCGGCACGCGGTTCAGCGACCGCGTTACCGGTAATCCCGACCAATTCGCCCATAATGCAGCCGTCATCCACATCGATATCGATCCCGCTGAGATCAATAAAAACATCACGGCGTCTTATTCGCTCATCGGCACCATTAAAGAGACGCTCATCCGCATGCAACCGCTCGTACACAAATGCGTTCATTCAGCCTGGCGTGAGCGGATTGCAGAATGGCAGAAAGAGGTGCCGCCGAGCTGGCATACTGATGAGCCGCTACCGCCGAAGCTACTGTACGAATACGTGCATTCGGTTGTTCCAGCCGATACGATTATAACGACCGAAGTCGGACAGCATCAGATGTGGGCAGCGCAGTTTTATCAGTGCCATGTGCCACGAACGTTTTTGTCGTCCGGCGGGCTCGGCACGATGGGATACGGTACGGGAGCCGCGATCGGCGCGCAGGTAGCACATCCGGAACGGACGGTCGTGCATTTTGCCGGCGACGGGTCGTTCCTCATGAACTGTACCGAACTCGCTACCATCCACCACTACGGGCTTCCCATAATCATTATCGTGATGAATAACGGTGCGCTCGGCAACGTACGCATGTGGCAGACGCTTTTCTACGAAAAACGGTACAGCCAAACGACGCTTGACTTTGCGCCCGACTTCGTGCAGCTGGCTGCGGCGTACGGTATCACCGGGTGTCGGGTGCATACGATTGCAGAGTTCCGCACCGCATTTGATGCAGCCGTTGCGGCACGGGAGCCGCGTCTTATCGATGCGGAGATCGCGCTCGATGCTATGGTTCTGCCGATGATTCCGCCGGGTAAAACCGTGCAGCAATTACTTATGGAAATAAAAGCGTAATTGTAGTATTATTACAAATGGGGAGAACGTTACCAGTGCACGGAAGGCTTTATCCGCATCGAGCGGTGGACACCGGGCAGAGAGGAGTGTTCCCCATAAACGACTGTGATTTTTCGGAGGAGGGCGTCTATGTACGAATCAGGTGAGGATTATCTTGAGGCAATCCTTATGATAAAAAATGAAAAAGGCATTGTGCATTCCGTCGATGTGGCCAACAAGCTCGGTGTTTCAAAACCGAGTGTCAGCCGTGCGATGGGTATCTTGCGGGATGGAGGATATCTTGAATCCAACGAAGGCACTGAACTGAAGCTGACCAGAAAGGGTCGCTCAAAGGCGACCTCCATCTATCGGCGGCATCGGCTGTTGACAGATTTTATCGTTGAAATCACTGGGATAGATGCAGGGCAGGCAGAAAGAAATGCGTGCCGCGTGGAGCACGTCATCGATTCGGATGTTGTAAACGGCATCATCGCGTGGATGAAAAAGAACAGCACAAAAACGGCGGGCATACCCGACGTCAACCTCGATGACTGCTATTTCGATGACGACTGCCACAGCGATGGTAACTGCGAATACTGCTATGCGCACGAAACGCATGCATAGTGGCAGCGGCGGTTCGCTCTTTTCGGTTTCTATACGTCTGCGAGCGCGCCGTCGAATTCCTTGCAGATGAGTTCACGGTCCATATCGTGCCCGATAACGCAGAGCTTAATCATACGGTCACCGACGGTGTCGTCCCATTCTTTTCTGAGTTGCGGCTCCTGCATGAGCACCTGTTCTTGTTCCGCTTTCGGGTACGTCGCGAGCCACGGGCCGGAATAGCTTGCCACGACTTGCCGGCCTGAGCTTTCGAGTATGAGTCCCATGTTCGGCTCGTCGGATAACCACATGAGCCCCTTGCACCTGATGATAGAGCGCGGCCAGCGGGCGGCGAGCGCATCGAGCTTTTCGCGGTCAAACGGCCGGCGCCGCAGGTAAATGAACGAACTGATGCCGTATTCATCTTCGTCGCTACCGGTGTCGCCCTCGTGTTTGTGGTGATGGGTGTGTTCCTCTTCGTGGGCATCGTCGTGTTCATCATCATGGTCGGCGCCTTCGAGCGCCAAACACCAGCCGGCGCCGGTATAGACGGTTTCAAAATCAAAGCGGTCTGTCGCAAGGATTTCTTCAATCGGAACAGTGCCGCGCTCCGTTTCAATAAGCCGGACGTGCGGATGGATTTTTGAGATGACGGCACGGATGCGCTTCAAATCGTCTTCGCTCACCAGATCTTTTTTGTTTATGACGAGCGTCGAACAAAACTCGATCTGCTGGACGAGCAGCGATTCTATATCCGTTTCCTGCATGTCTTTTTTCAAAAGCGCATCTCCACCGCCGAATTCGTCAACCATGCGTGCAGCATCGACAACGCTCACTATATTGTCGAGTCGACCATTTTTGATGAGCTCAAGTTCCTGTGCAATCGGCATCGGTTCACAGACGCCGCTCGCTTCGATCATGATGTAGTCAAAGCGGCCGGTTTTTATAAGGTCTTCAATTTGCTGTGCAAGCTGCGATTTCAGCGTGCAGCAGATGCAGCCGTTGGTAAGCGGCACGATGCTCGACGTATCCGTGATTTTGGCACCGTCCGCAATCAGACGCGCGTCTACATTGATTTCACCGATGTCATTGACGATGACGGCAACTTTATATCCGTGCTGATTGGAGAGCACCGCGTTGAGCAGCGTCGTTTTCCCTGCGCCAAGGTAGCCACAGACAAGTGTCATCGGTATTCGTGTATCTGCCATAGTTCCTTCCTAACGTATAAAAATCGTAGAGATATAATACAGAATGTGATGAAAAAAAGCTAGGCACAAAGAATTTTTTTTCACCGTAGCGATGCGGCGGAATCGTGTCTATATCGCTGGAAGCGTCCCAGCTGTCATACCTACTTAACTGCGCACGGAGCACCTGCGGTTATGTCCCCGGCGGAAATGCAATCGCTTGCAGGGATCGAAAACGGCATGCGGTGCTGTATCAGTACCCTGCGCACGTGCAATTAAAAATTGCGGTTGACAAAAAAATATTTCAGCAGTATCGTAGAATAAGCGGATTTTTCCGCGCGACAATCTGGGGATGCCCCGGTTTCGACGGAGGCGGGAAGACTTGTGCTGCAGGTAGGCGTGAAGGTGCCTTAAACTGACAAAAACTATAACTGCCAAACGTGAAGAAGACTACGAGTCTGAAAACGAACAGTTAGCTCTGGCGGCGTAAGTCGCGGAGCCGGAACCGCAGCTGCGCCGTTCTGAGCGGCTGCTCGTTCTGTTGCTGAATCAGGACTATGCCCTGTGTAGTGTCCGATATGTACAGGGGACATCTATCGGAATACGGCGGAGACGCTTTCAGTGCTGCTACCTTCGCCCGACAATTACCTCGCACTGATATACCTGTAGACGCACCTGTTTTACGCATTCGGACGGGAGTTCGACTCTCCCCATCTCCAACTGAACTGTAGTACTGCTAAAAAAAACACGACGGCCAACCGTCGTGTTTTTTTATTCCCTCGTGTCGGAACGCTGTTTTTGTGCGCAGGGAAGTACCACAGCGCGGTAAAACGGGTTTACTTTTTTGGCGCGCCGGGTGCATACTTTCTGAGCACAGCGACGGCATTTCGCTGTTCGTTGAAAACGATGCCGCCGTTCCAGTATTCAAGGGCAGCGAACAGCGAAATGCCGTTATCCTGTTCGTCGCTCTGAGCGGTACGAAATGCAAGGTAGTCGCCGAGCGCGCTGAAATCGTTGGCGGCGAGGCACGCGAGCCGTTTTTGGTTGAATGCGTTCCACCGCTCAAGTTCCTGAAAGCCTGATCCTTCATCCATGACGATGAGGTGCGCATGGATTTTGCTGAACGAATACCACACCGTCACTTTTTTGTTGGTGTCGCATCGGTTACCGTGCTTGATTGCATTTTTTATAATTTCGCTGACCTGTTGTTCAAGGATGTTGTGCTCTTTTATCTCCACCGGTGCAGACTGCACGATGAGCAACGTAAAGTATCGAACCTGCCGAAAATCGGACGGGAACACTTTTTGTATCATGTTGGTAGTGTCAAAGAGCGGATCCGAACCGTTGATGCGGAGCGCTGTATTATCGCTAGCCACGTTATGCTCCACCGCCAGTGTGAAGCACCGTCAGCGCGTCTTCCACGGATGGAGCGATGGGGGGGAAATAGGCGGTTAGCTTTGACATTTCGATAACTTTCTGTACCGAGCCGTGGATGTGCACCAGGGTCATGCGGATGTTCAGCTTCTTTGCTGTTGAATAGACGTAGATAAGCGCACCGACACCCGATGAATCGATATAGTCCACCTGCTCCAGATTGATGATGAACGTGTGCACGTTTTTTTCAATCATGCCGGTGACGAGTTCCTTGAGTTTGTAGGAATTGTACAGATCGAGCTCTCCGCTCACGTCGATGATGTACGTTTCGCCGTTTTTTCTAATCTTTAATTCCATCGGTGACTTTCTCCGTGCCGGAACGTTTCCGGTTGTTTTGCGCTGTGTCCGTGCGCACTTTATTACCGCACGATTTGTGCCGCATCTGCACGGGGACACACTTGCCGCCGTGAGATACGCACGTTACCGTGCACGAATCGTGCTGTTTAGGCGCCTGCTCTTTGCAGTATTGCCTCAAGTTTTTCTTTTCCTACCAGTTCTATCGGGCGGCTTTCCGCAAAACTGCTCGCACTGCGGGTAAAGCCAGAACTTGAGAGTGCGAACGCCTTGACGCACTTCATCTGCCGCGCCAAGTCAAGCGTTTCACGGATTGCGCCGTCTTCAATAGGTTCCGGCTCGCGGTAAAAGCGGATAAGGTACAGCTGTTTCCGGACGTTCATCCAGTTGTCACCTTTTCCTTCCACCGCGGTGAGCTGACATCCCCATTTTTTTACCTCGACATCCTGTGCGATCATACCCATGACGGACTGCACGGTTTTTTTGCAGATTTCCGCGAGCTCCTCATCGTTGCTGGTCAGGTAATCTTTGAGGCTGTCATTCTGCTGGATGTCTTTGTATTCGGAAAGCTTTGTGGTAACATCGCGGAACGCGTGATTTTTGGCGTAGATTTTTTCCCACTGTTCAAGCGCTTTTTCTATCTTGCGCACTTTTTCATAACAAGCGGCCAAAAAATAGCGCGCATGGAGCGTGTCGTTTTTGGTGTTGCCTTTGTCGAGTTCGATTGCGCGCTGGAATTCGGGAATGGCGTTGTCGATCATGTTGCCGAGCATAAAGCAGATGCCGCGTTCGATGAGCGCTTTTTGCCGATATTCAGTGTCGCGCTGTGCTTTTTCAAACGCCTTTATCGCTCCGCCATAGTCTTTCGTTTCTTTGAGAATTTTTCCGAGGTAATAGTAATTGGAGTACGTGTCGGAACTGATCGACAGCGCGAGATCGATTTCTTTTTTCGCTTCGGGATATTTTTTCAGGTTCAATAGAATGAGCCCAATACGTGCGTGTGCTTTTGAATGGCGGCGATCGTATTGAATCGCTTTTTTATAGAAACCGAACGCCATATCCGACCGGTTTTGCTGCTCGTAAATTTTCCCAGCATTGTAATAGTTGTCCGCATTGGTCGGCTCAAGTTTTGTCAACAAAAGGAATTCCCGGAGCGCATCTTGCTGGTGATTAAACTGAAGGTAGAGCTGGGAGATTTCTCTGCGGAAAGTCACTTCAGAAAGTTCCGGACCGAAAATGGCGTTTTGGTTGACGAGCTTCAATTCCATAAAGCCGATCTCGGTGCGCTTTTCTGCAAGGTATGCTTTGCCGAGCCAATAGTGCGCAAGAAAATTGTCAGGTTCTTTTGCAAGCAGCGATTTTGCTGCCTTTTCAACAGCGGTATATTTCCCCTGGGTAAAAAGCTTTTGGAGCGCATCGACCTTTTTGGGCGCAGCAATTAATTTTACCGCAAAGTAGATGAGGATGCCGACGCCGGCAGCGAGCGCAGTGATGATTACAACCTGTAGGAACATAGGGGTGTTCGCGTGCCCTCCTTATAAAAAATCCAGTCGGCGGCTCTCATGTGCATCCGACAGCGTACGCCGGAAAACCGGCGGCGGACGTTCATCGAGTTCTGCTTTCAGGTATGTGATTGCTGTGCCGATACCGTAACGAGCCGCGTGGTTTATGTGTTAAGATAGAGTAGTAGATTTGGGAGCGTATGTCAAATAGTAATCGTCAGTTTTTTTTGTGGTGTCTCATCAGTGTCGTCTGGAGCGTGCCGGTCGGTGTGTTTGCCGAATCGGAAGGAGCACTGCTGTTCGGACGCAACCACCCGCACGAAGCGATTGTGCTGTTTGAGCGGGATCGATCGGCAGGTACAATGGCGCCGGAGGACTTCAATTTTTTGGGGCTGGCGTATTATCAGACCGGTGACTATGAAAAATCGCTTGAAGCGTTTGTGGCAGGGCTTGCGGTTTCGGGTACCAACAAGCGTATTTTGGCGTACAACGCAGGGAATACTGCATCTGCTGCCGGCGCGCTGGAAACGGCGGAAACCTATTACACGCTTGCCTTGACCGCCGATCCGGCATTTAAGGAGGCGCTCCTTAACCGGGCGAACGCGCGGCTGCAGCGGAATGATCTGTACGGTGCGCGTGAGGATTACCGCAGTTTTGTTGTCTGTGCTCCCGATGATGCGGTGACACCTGCGGTGCAGGAGATCGCCAGTGCACTCAGTAGAGAGATACAGCGTCGTGAGGAGGAGGAACGCATGGCGGCAGCGCTTGAGCGGGCGGCGCGTGACGAGGCAGCGCGTCGGTTGACCGAAATGATTCCTGACGACGCGCCGCCCGTCGTCGAAGCGTTTTCTGTCCGTGAAGCTGTTACCGCTGAAATGGTGCCGGCCGATGCGCTTTTTTCAGAACCGCTGCCAGCCGTTTCCGTTCATGAGTTTGAAAAGATTGTCGTTTCAGAGCTGCCTGTGCTGCCGGATGACGGCGTTATAGAGGAGGCGGGTATTCCTGTGACCGTGCCGGCTGCAGCTCCTGCTGCGCTTTTTGAGCGTGTGCCAGATGCTGTTTCGCTTCCGCGTGATGCGAGCGGCTCTGTTCCGCGCCGTTTGTCGCCTGAACGCATCACAGAAGCCGATGCGGACGATCCGGCGTTATACGACGTGCATCCCCGTGACGAAACGCTTCCTCCAGAACAGGTGCATGACGATTTTTCTGTGCCGACTCCACCTGATGATGGGCAAGATGGTTCTGAAAGCGTACTGCCGAAACCGGACGGTACCGCTTCGGAATCCACGGCTGCGGCTGCATCAGTTGAACTATAGGAGTGACGGCACGGCGTCGCTATTTTCGGTTTTGCTGTTTGTGCTCGTGCTATGTGCGCTTTACGCCGGTGTACAATGCTTCTCGGGTCAGCACGACGTATACCGGTCGGCCGTGCGGGCAGTGCGGGTCGGGAAGTCGCAGTGCGGCTTCGGCAAGCAACGCCGCGGTGTCGTCATCGAGCACATAGCCATCTTTTACGGCTGCCTTACACGCCGTCATCGCTGCGATTTTAGCGATGATTTCTTCTGGTGGAATATGCGCTTCAAGGATAGCATGGCGTGTTTCCTGTTCCGTTCCCGTCCACCGTTCCGGCACCGCGCTCAGTTCCCACTGTCCGTTGCCGTGTGGTGTCAACGTAAAACCGACTGCATCAAGCTGCCCGCAGATGCTTTCGAGGTAGCGGTCATCCTGCGTTGATTCAGTTGCAAGCACATACGGTACCAATAGCTGCTGTCGTGTGCCTTGGTGTGACATAATGCGGTCGTACAGGATGCGTTCATGAGCGGCGTGTTGGTCGATAATGTAGAGGGCGTTTCCCCGTTCAGCAAGCAAGAATGTCCCGCAGGTACGACCGATGTACCGTATCGGAATGTCGTGTTCTGGCCGTACCGCTGCGGTGCTGTCATCGCGCAGTGCATCATCAGCGAGCGTCATGCTGACCGGCGGGGGGGTATGTGCGATGGTATAGCGCACCGCCCGCGACTGGGCAACAGAATATGCGGCGGCATGTGCGCTGTCGTGTGGCTTACTCTGTGTGAAAAACTGTGCACGGGCATCCGCTGTATCTCCTGACGGTGTAATCGGTGAATACTGCGGTGGCACGTGATTTGAATTGGACGAAGGCTCCGGTGAGTTTCCTGCGGAGCTGTATTCAGACAGTCCCGGAAGCCGTGGCGTCTCGTCGACAGAAAGCGTGCCGTTATCAGCCATGGTTTTCACCGTGTGGTGATGGAAAAACGAACGGGTTGTGGTGCTCACCGCATGGTGCAGCGCGCTCGCGTCATGGAACCGTATTTCCCGTTTTGCCGGATGGATGTTGAAGTCGACGAGCGCAGGGTTCATAGTGACAAAGAGCGCTGCCACCGGATAGGTGCCGTTTGGGAAAAAACCGCGCCCACCGTATTCAATCGCTTGCAGCAGCGAATATTCATTAACGCGCCGTCCGTTCACGAATATGAAGATGTCTTTTCGGGTATTCCGCGACACGGCCGGTTCGCCGATAACCAGTGAAAACTGCCAGTCGGGCGCTTCCCCCCCAGAGCGGGATGTGAGCTCTGAAAAGAGCGCTGGATGTTTTCGGATGCCGGTCGCTTCGATAAACCGCTCGATGCGCGTCTGACCGGCGGGGAGCGTTATTGTCTGTGTACCGTCTGTAATGAGTTTGAACGCGATGTCAGGACGGGCGAGCGCTTTTTCTATAAATGTGGTGCGGCAGACAGCGCTTTCAGATGCGGGGCGTTTTAAAAAACGGCGGCGCGCAGGGAAGTTCTCAAACAGACCGAGCGATTCGACAATCGTTCCTGCGATCGGAGCGACTGGCGTTATCACGTGGTTTTCGGTGAGCGATACGCAGAGTTTGAAGCCGCCGGAGTGAACCGAAAGGCGGCTCACTGCTGCAATCGACGACAGTGCCTCGCCGCGAAATCCGAGCGTCGTCAGGTTGAGCAGATCGGTTTCGCTTTCTATCTTGCTCGTTGAATGTGGATAGGCGAGAGCGGCGAGGTCGTCGCGTGTCATACCGCTGCCGTTGTCGACGACCCGTACCTGTTCGATGCCCCCCGCCGTAAGCTCAACGGTGACAGACGATGCTCCGGCATCGATAGCGTTGTCCATAAGTTCGCGGACGATTGCCGCAGGACGGTCGATGACTTCACCCGCGGCGATTTTCCGCGCAACATCCACGCTGAGGCGGCGGACTGGGCGACGCTCTGTCATTGCCGAGTGCCTGCCGCTGGTTCTCCGGAGCTGCCGGTTTCGCTGTCGGCGGCAGAGAATAGGTCAAGTTCGGGCGTGTCGTCCGTTTCCGGCACCGGCGAGTTCATAAGGATTTGAATCTTGCCTTCGATTCGGTCGATTTCGGCTTCCATGCCGCGCGCGAGCTGTATGCCCTGTTCAAAATCTTTGAGCGCGTCTTCGAGCGAAATGTCCGTTCGTTTGATGTCTTCGGTCAAGGCTTCAAGCTTTTCGAGATTTTTTTCGAAGTTTTTCATGTTCGCTCCTAACAAAGGCCGGTGTCTTCCGCCATGGTTCACTGCGCGGCGGGCGTCCGGTTGCGGTCTAGTTTCCGTATTCGGTCTGCACAATGTATTGGTGTGCCGACCAGCTGACGACCGTCGGCGCCTCGCCATTCACAGCGCGTGTCTGCCGCTTTGCCGCTGGTTGTGTATGGCAGAGCGCATTATAGCACGATGCGTGTGGCAGGGCAATGCTCTTTTTCGTGGATCGGGGGAGCGGACATATTTGCGTGTGTCTTACGGGCAGCAGACAGTGTCAAAATGTAGCCACAGCGTCAGGCGGTGGGCTCTCCGGCTTGCCCGATGCAGCTTGATTCTACCCGCGCGGAGATTATGCCGCGTGCAGGGACGATCGTCAGTTCATCTCCGCACGAAACGTCTGCCGCATCGCGGATGACTGCACCGGTTTTGGCGTCGGTCACCATTGCATAGCCGCGGGCAAGGATGGCACGGGGACTTGCGCTTTCGAGCAGCTGGATGCATTGCTGGATGCGCGCCTTAGTTTCTTTGAGTTTGTCGTCCATGGCGCGCAGGAGCGCTTCTTTGGTGTTGTCGAACCGCTGGTTCAACGGCTGTTCGATGCGGCGGAAAAGCAATTCAAGATTGTCAGGATTAAACGTGCGTACCGTCAGCCGCATCCTTTCTGTGCGCTGTCGTATCGCTGTGTACAGGTCATCTCCGTACTGCTGGAGTCGGCGCACGATATCTGCTTGAAGCGGTACCACAAGCTCTGCTGCCGCTGACGGTGTCGGCGCTCGCCGGTCGGCAGCATAGTCAGAGAGCGCCCAGTCGATTTCATGTCCGACTGCTGATACTACAGGGAGCGTGCACGCAGCGATGGCGCGGACGACGCGTTCGTCGCTGAACGGGAGCAAGTCTTCAAGCGAACCACCCCCCCTGCCTACGATAAGCACATCGCACAATCTGAATGCCTGTGCAGTTTCAATGCAGCGGACGATGGTTTCTGCCGCGCCGTCACCCTGGACGATCGCAGGGAAGATTATGAGGGACACATACGAATTGCGCCGGCGCGTAATCTGCAAGATATCACGCACCGCAGCCCCTGTCGGGCTCGTGACGATGCCGACCGTTTTTGGAAATGTGGGTAGCGGCCGTTTTCGTGCGTTGTCGAAGAGCCCTTCTGCGGCAAGACGGTTTTTGCGTTCGTCCAGCATGCGGAGAATGTCTCCAGCGCCGGCGAGTTCCATGCGCGACACAACGATTTGGTAGGAGCCACGCGGTACGTAGACAGAAACTCGCCCGGTACAGCGCACGAGCATGCCGTCTTTCGGAGTAAACGAAAGTTGCTGTGCGCTGCTCCGCCACATGACGGCGGAGAGTTGCGACGTTTTGTCTTTCAGGGTAAAATACACATGTCCGCTCGCTGCTGGTCGATAGTTGGAGACTTCCGCTTCGATCACGATGTTGGAAAAAGTGCCGT
>JAFUFE010000140.1 GCA_017470085.1 Treponema sp. | reverse complement strand
TCCGTAGCCGTTCGCTGTTTTCTTTTTCACTTCGTGCGTTTTGCTGCCGCTGTTGGCACTGTACCATGCGTATTCGCCGAGCTCCGCGCTGTCGGTGGTGCCCGCCCACACGTCACCCGTGTCGGTTATGCCGCCGCGTGCGGCGCATTCCCATTCCGCTTCCGTCGGCAAGCGGTAGCCGTTTTTCGTAAAATCGCAGACAGCAGCGTTCCAGTTGTTGTCTGTGCTTGTGGGTATGCTGTCGAACGCAAGGCTTTCCCAGTCAACTTCGCTGCCGCTTTTCTTTACTGAATAGCACGGCGCTAATTCTTCTTTAATACTCAATTTGTTGCAGTACGCAATCGCCATGTACCAGTTCACGTTTTCTACCGGGCGATTCTCTTGTACTTCACCATCGGCTGGATTGTCTTTAAAACTGCTCGGATTGTTTCCGAATACCGCTTCCCATTCGCCTTGCGTCACTTCGTGGTCACAGATTAAAAATGAACTTAAGGCGACAGTATGGACATTTTCCTTGTCGTTGCTTCCCATGCGAAATGTGCCGCTTGAAAGCTGTACCCACTCGGTGTCGTTGTCGCTTGCGTCTTTTACTCGTGTTGCGGTCGGTGGAATGATTGACGGTTCGTTGCCACCACCTCCGCTGCTGTTATCTGTCGGGTGCTTGCACGCGGCAAACGCCACGAGTGCACAGAGGGCAACGAACGTCAGGGCGGTAGAAAGCGCGCGGTGTGTGCGGGTAGCAGCTGCGTGGGTGATGGCACGTGGCTGCGGTGCGGAAAAAGCCGTCACGGCGCAGGGGGCAGAAGTGCGGGAATGCGCGCCCGATTCAGTGAACAATTCTGTGTCCAATTTGTCAAATTTTTTCATAAGTCATCTCCTTGTGTGGCGCACCGCAGGATATCCGTATGATGAACGGCACATCTGGTAGCGGTAGTGCGGCGCTCCCCGCACGCGATGAGTTTCACAGTGATGTGCTCTGGAAATAGGCGTGCGGGAGCGTTCCACAAGGAAATATAATGGATTTTTTACAAAAAGTAAACACAAATTTATCTTTTGTTTATCATTTTCTTGTACTTTTTGGCGGAATGTAGCAGATATAACAGAAATTTATCTCGGTAGCGGTCAGACGCGTGACTTCATGTCACGCGGCTTTCCCGATTTTTCGCATGGCGGAAAATCGTAGGTAATACCGTGCCTCCCTGCACGGTGTTCTTTGCTATCGGGGCGTAGGGGTTTGGGGGCGTAGCCCCCAGGAGAAGGGGGTGCCGCGCAACCGTGTGCGCCGCAGGGGGAAGGCGTTCCCCCACAAAGAGAGGCACTACTCGCCTTCCAGCTCGCGAATGGCAGCGTCTGGAAGATGGCGCGCGCTGCGCACTGACTGTACGCCGAGTTCTCTCAAGCGGGTTCGCGGCAGTGCGTCATCGTCATAGCGTTTTTCAAGACGCAGCACCATCTCTTTGCACGGAGTGTCGTGCGGCGCCACTTTTGCACGCACGTCTGTCGTGCGAGTGTCGACGGAGTTCATACTCGCAGCATGAGTGCCAGCAGGCACATTCACTTCGGAGCGGCCGTCGCTCGGTATGCAGTCCGCTGTAATGACGCGGCACTTGTAGCGCACAGCATACACGGGCGCGCTCATGTACATATACACGGTGTCGCCCACGCACGCCGACACGCGCTGATGCCAGCGGATTGTGCCGTCGCGTCTAAAATCTTGCTCCACGTCGTAGTAATCGGGCTTCACTGGAATAATCCACGTGTGCGCCTCCCGCGCCGAAAGCAGCTTTTTCCCAGACAAAGCGCGGCTGCCTTTTTCCGTAAACGCGTGACTTTCTGCGAGCAACTCCATAATCACGCTGTCGCGCACGGTGCCGTCAAGCACTATCGTAATCCAATTTTTTTTGTTCATGTGATACGGCGGAAAAAATCCTTTTTGGGTGATGAGGTGTGCACTTTTTTCAGGCGCAAGCTTGACGTTTAAAATCTCCACAATCTTTTCGCCCTCTGTTTGCCGTTCGCTGTTGCGCGATTTTTTTGCAGCGCGTGTCGCGTTTGCCGCAGCAGCTTTTGTATCGCCGCGCGTGTTGGCGGCATGCCGTGTGCCGCCTGGCTGCTTTTTGCCATTGTTGCTGCTGCGCGATTTTTTTGCATCATGTTTTGCCGTAAGCTTGCCGCGCGCAATATTCATGACGATGCCGTACCACCTTTTATTCTGCGGATTTCGGAACACAGCGTATGTTGGCGCAGTCGGAAACGTGAAGTCGGGCGCATCGCCGTATGCGTCATTTACGGCACGGGCAATGCGGTTTGCCTGTGCTGACAAAAACGGCTGTTGAATAAAACACGCTTCTTTTATGCGACGCAAAACTGCGCTGTATGCTGTCCGCACCTCATTTACAAACGCACCGTGATGACGCGTGACGCGGAGCGGCATATACTCTTCGTCACTTGCTATATCAAACACGCGACCTGTAATCACGCCGTTTTTTATGCACACGTCTGCGCGAAACTGCTTGTCAAGAAATTGTTCAGAATAGCGATAAGAGCCGTCGCGCCCGCGCACAAAACCAAACGGCACAAACGCGGCATCATTCGGCGTACTTCGCGCAAAGATTTCTTCCTCTATAGTCATGCAGATATTTTAACACATGCGCGGCGGAATGAAAATCACACAAACGACACAGACAGTGCTCCATCTTCTGCACGCTCTCAAGCACGGAAGGATTGTGTCGTTCAGTTTTATACAGTGTAGCCGACCGTCGTCAAATATGCCATAATTGCACATGGCATTTTGTGACACGGAAAACGAACGAGAAAACGAATCGTATCTGACAACGCAGTTAATCACCTATTTGGGAAACAAGCGCGCGCTCATTCATTCGATTGAAGATGAAATAATAAAAATAAAAGCAAAACTGAAAAAAGAAAAATGTGTATGCGCGGATTTGTTTTCAGGCTCCGGCGTTGTCAGCCGCATGATGAAACGTCATTCGGAAATTCTTATTGCAAATGACTTAGAACTGTATGCACACATAATAAACTCCTGCTATCTTTCAAACAAAAATGATTTTAACAGCACAGAATATGTTCATTTTCGGAAAATCATCGATGCACGGTTATGCCATGAGTTGCGCGCTGGAATTATAACGAAAAACTATGCGCCTGCAGATGATACGCACATACAGGTAGGAGAACGCGCCTTTTATACCAGAGCAAATGCTCTGCGCATAGACACGTACCGTGCATTAATTGACGATGTCGTCATTGATACCGATATGCAAAAATACTTTCTTGCGCCGCTCATAACAGAGGCATCCGTTCATGTGAACACCGGTGGTGTCTTCAAAGGTTTTTATAAAGACAAACAGACAGGAATTGGTAGTTTCGGAGGAACGGGAAAAAATGCACTTGCCCGTATTTTAGGTGAAATATCGTTATGTGAACCGGTGTTCAGCAATTTTGCATCTAACGTTCAGCTGTATCAAGAAGATGCCGTTGCGCTTTCGCCACAGCTATGCAACATTGATATCGCCTATCTTGACCCGCCGTATAACCAACATCCGTACGGTTCAAATTATTTTATGTTGAACTTGGTTGTCAAAAATAAAATTGAAACACCGATGAGCAACGTCTCCGGAATCGTTAGCGGCTGGAACAGGAGCGAATTCAACAGTCCACGCACGGCATTGTCATCGATAGAAAAAATCATCAGCACGCTTGATGCAAAGTTTATCATCGTCTCGTATAATTCTGAAGGATTTATATCATACAATCAGATGAAAACAATGCTTGCAACATACGGCACCGTCGATACAGTTGAAATACCATATACCGCTTTTCGGGCAAGCAGAAATCTGCACGGTCGCACTATTCACCTTTCAGAATATTTATTTATCGTAGAAAAAAACTGACTGAACTGTGATTTTGTCAAACGAGTGATTCAAGGAATTTTTCTGAACTGTCGATCGATATTACACCAGGAGAATAGCAATTACGGACACGACCGTTTTTCTCGATTATACACAACAGCGGAATACGCAACAGGCACAATTGTCATAACGGCAAGCGAGGTGAAAAACACTACATACTGTATGCGCGTAAACGAAAATGCAAGGCTTATAAAGCCGAACACAACCCACAAGATGCCGCCAAGCCGATGCGTTCTGCGCCATACGTCGTCGCTTTTGAGCGTCCACGGAACGCGGATGCCGATGACGTTGTTTTTGCTGATTTTTGGAAAATAGTTTCCGACAAGCACAAAAAACGCGGACATAAGTGCGGGAATGATTTTGTGCACGGGAGCGTCAATGCCAAGCGGTTTTATTAAAAGAAGCGCCTCTGTTAAAATAGAAAGTAGCGGCACAAAAAAAGTAACAGCATAAAACAGCACGCTGTTCACTGATTTTTTGTTTTTGTACAATAGCACGCATGCAACACAGTTTATTGCAGCGCAATAAAACGGCAAAAGAAAGACAATCACCCATTTAGGGGCAAGCGTTCCTGCTTTTCCGTGAATACCGTAATTCATGGGGATTTTTTGCGGCAACTTTTGCCACAACGCACTGCCAAATATGATTGGCACAAGGCAGAGTGCGGTGGAAACCGCTATTGCTGCGATGCTGCTCGTTTTGTTTTCTGCATCAGTTTTATCTGTGTGCTTTTCGTTTTGCATTTTTTCCTCCATCGTTTTGGCAGTTTGTATTTTTACGCCCGCTTTGCTTTACAGACTTTATGTTG
>JAFUFE010000139.1 GCA_017470085.1 Treponema sp. | reverse complement strand
GATCGTTCAAGGCAATACAATCATCGTGCTCAAAGGTGGCAGCTCCAGAGCGCATGACATATCTGACGATGACACGATTGCCAGAAGTGTTGTCTCCTATGACGCCGACTCTGCGTGGCGGGCATTGGAAGGGAGCCCAAAAACAAAAAACAACGTTACGAGTTTTATCTTTAATCATGTTTTTAACACGTCGATGATGAACTGACCGCAGCCGATGGATGAGACAGACTCCCCCTGCCTTGTCCCTGCGCGGCAAGGTATGACGGTCAGGTACCGCAAAAAAAATCTATACTCGCTCTACAATCCTGCCGCAGTCATTGAGCGCACCATCGCCCTGAACACCATTTTACCGGGAACGCTCGTGCTGTGCGTATCGCCGTGCCTGTGTTACGGCATCCCCTCCTTGCTCAAAAAGCTTCCGGAACGCTGCATCGCGCTTGGGATTGAAGTCGATGATGCGCTCTATCGCTTTTCACAACCTTACGCCGCCGCATGTACGGAAGCGGACAATCGGTTTTGCCTTGTTGCGCCCGACGATATCGCAGCCTTGCCGGTGCGTCTCAATACACGGCACGCCTGCCTTTCTGACGGCACACGGCTTCCTCCTCCCGGCACGATCCGCCGTGTGCTCACCATTACGTTTTCTGCCGGTGCAGCGATCCACGCAGACTATTACAACGCTGTATATGCCGCCTGTACCACTGCTGTCGGACAGTTCTGGAAAAACCGGGTGACGCTGACCAAATTAGGGCGGCGGTTTTCCCGGAACCTTATCCGCAATTTGGCCGACATCCCCGATACCGTTTCAGCACGCAGCCTTTTCGGTACGGTGGATCGGCCGATTCTTGTCTGCGGCGCTGGACCGAGCCTCATTACAACCGCTATCGCCCTTAAGAAAAATCGGGCAGCTTTTTTTGTGCTCGCCGTCGATGCCGCGCTCCCCGTCCTTTTAAAGATGGAGCTCACACCGGATGCACTCGTCTGTGAGGAGGCGCAGGGAGCCATAGCCGATGCATTTTTCGGGTGCCGTAGCCGACGCATACCCGTTTTTGCCGGCATCACGTCATGGAACGGCATTTCCCGTGCGACGGGCGGCAGCACGGCATACTTTGCAAGTAGATACAGCGACACCGCTTTTTTTGAACACTTGGAGCAGCTCCGGCTGTTGCCGCCCGTACTCCCGCCACTCGGCTCGGTCGGGCTGACGGCAACGCTGCTCGCGCTTTCTCTGCGGCAGAACGATACCGTCTGTGTTTTTGTGACCGGTCTTGACTTTTCGCATCCCGTCGGGCGAACGCATGCACGGGGCGCGCCGGCCACGGTACGCGACATCTCTACTGCCGGTCGCCTCCGTCCGGTAGGAAATTACGCAGCCGCATGTGCATACGGTGCAGCACTGGTACCGGGAATCGACGGAAAACTGACGGTAACGACGAAAGTGCTCTCAGGGTATGCTGCTGAATTCAGGGGCGTTTTTGCACAAGAAAAAAATCTATTCGACGCGCGGCACCACGGACTAGAGATAGGGCTCGCGCGCAGGGATATCACCGCCACAGGCGGCAGCTGTCCACCGAAAGCCGCACCTTCGCCCGAAATAACGCGCATCGCCTCGAAAGCAACGGCAGTATCGGACGGCTCCCACACGGCAACTGCCGTTCCGCCGCAACAAGAACAGGCAAAACCGCTCCATCCGCCGCTAGCAACTCGGGCAGCATTAACCAGTTGGTATCGCACTGAACTCGCTGCGCTCAAGACAGCGCGTGCGCTACTTTCAGGTGAAACGACGATTCACCGTACGCAGCGAGACACACAATTAGCACGATTGCTGTCAGACCGGGAATATCTATACCTGCATTTTCCCGACGGCTACCGCTATTCGCCCGACCGCTCGTTTTTAAAACGAATTCGCGCAGAACTCGACTTCTTTATCAAAGACTTTAAGCAGGCGCTCCGCAGACTGACCGCTGCGCCATAGAAGCGATAGCGTTCCGTCTTTCGTCTACAGCATGACACCGCCCCTGATGACACATCAACGAAAGTCGCTTCGGTACTATCGTTCGTCTTTTTCACGGAGCACCGCAAGGAACGCTGACTGCGGCAGCTCCACATTGCCGACCATCTTCATGCGTTTTTTCCCCTCTTTCTGTTTTTCAAGCAGCTTCCGCTTTCGCGTAATGTCGCCACCGTAACATTTAGCGAGCACGTCTTTCCGCACCGGGCTTACTGTCTCGCGCGCGATGATCTGTCCACCGATTGCACCTTGGATAGCAATCTTAAACTGCTGACGAGCGATTTCATCCTTGAGCCGAGCACACACTTTGTGCGCACGGGTCGACGCATTCTGTTTGAACGTAAGCTGCGACAGTGCATCGACTGCTTTGCCGTTGAGCAAAATATCTATCTTGACGAGTTCTGTCGGACGATATCCGATCACCTCATAATCGAATGACGCATAGCCACGGCTATAGCTTTTTAGCCGGTCATAGAAATCAAACAATACCTCCGCAAGCGGCATCTCGTATGTCAATTCCACGCGCTTTTCATCAAGATAGCTCATGTTTTTCTGCTCGCCGCGTTTTTCGGTGCAGAGCGCCATAAGCGGCCCGAGATACGAAGCCGGCGTAATGATCGACGCCCGGATGTACGGTTCCGCTGCAGCACGGATGCGACCGTCAGGATATTCCGCCGGATTGTCGACAAACCGTTCCGCGCCGTCGTCGAGCACCACCTTATAGCGCACCGACGGTGCCGTAAAAATGACCGCTTGATCGTAGTCACGCTCTAAACGTTCCTGCACCACTTCTAGATGGAGCAGTCCCAAAAAACCACAGCGGAATCCGTTTCCGAGCGCAAGGGAATTATCTTTTTCGTATAGTAAGCTCGCGTCGTTCAGTTTCAGTTTTTCAAGGCTCGCCTTCAATTCTTCATAGTCGTTTGAATCGATGGGATAAATTGAAGAATACACAACCGGCTTCACATCCTTAAAACCGGGTAATGCTTTAGCAGCAGGACGCGCAGCAACGGTAATCGTGTCGCCGACGGTGACATCGCTCACGGTCTTGATGCCGGCAATCACATAACCGACGTCACCCGCAGACAGTAGCCCCGTCTCTTCGTAATCGATTCTAAAAATACCTGCCTGCTCAACTTTATATTCTGCGCCGCTGTTCATCATGCGGATGGCATCTCCCGTTTTTATCTGTCCGTCAAAGACACGCACATGAACGATGACACCGCGATACGCGTCATAATGACAGTCAAAGATCAACGCAGTGGTAGCGGCAGCAGTATCCCCCCCGGGGGGAGGAAATTGTTTAATAATCGCTTCCATAAGCGCGTCGATGCCGGCTCCTGTTTTGGCAGAAACGAGCACAGCGTCCGCAGCGGGAAGCCCGAGCTCTTTTTCAATCTGCTGTTTGACCGCCGGAACATCGGCAGATGCCAAATCTATCTTGTTGATGACCGGCACGATCGTCAGATTCTGCTCAAGCGCAAGATACATGTTGCTGACCGTCTGCGACTCCACACCCTGCGTCGCATCGATCAAAAGCAGCGCACCCTCGCAAGACGCAATCGCACGCGACACCTCGTAGGAAAAATCGACGTGCCCGGGTGTATCAACAAAGTTCAGCTCATAGTCATGCCCGTCGCGTGCATGATACGGAATCGTCACCGCTTGACTTTTTATCGTTATGCCACGCTCGCGCTCAATATCCATGGAATCAAGTATCTGCGCTTTCATCTTCCGTTCGTCGATGATGTGCGCTTTTTGAATGAGGCGGTCGGCTAATGTCGACTTACCGTGATCGATGTGCGCTGTAATACAGAAATTGCGCTTGTATTTCATGTCAACCATAGTGTACCCTCACCATAACAAAGTTACGGCACAAACGCAAGCGGCGCGCACAAGAAAAAACGCACCGCGAGATGAGGCAACTGCACAGAAGCACGACAACGCTTTTTGCATCTGCACACATCGCCCTGCCTACACCATGCATGGTAAAAGCAACCATTTTGTGCGCCAGCAAAAAAATGGGGGAGCTCTCCAGCAGGGACGCTGAAAGTCTGTCGCACAGGATACTATACTCCGCCTATGAGCGCCCTCAAAAATAATGCGGGCTATTGAGCTGCGCCGGCAGCCCTATCACTATATCCAAAAAACCTTTTTTGCTGCGCCGGGTAGAAAGCTCGGTATACATCACGTCTTTATCATCGCTGAAGCGAACGCGCATAACGGCAACCGGATCATTGACGGAAAAGCCCGCTTCGTCGGCGATACTGCCGGTCAAGATACGTTGCACCATGTACTGCCGGCGTGAAAGGGTTGAAGACGGCACCAATTCCATGCCATAAATTGGAACGAACGACGTGTTGATTAAGTCGCTTGCAAAAACCGCATAGCCGGGATTTTCTGGGCGTTCGGCAAGGTAGAGCGGCACATCCCGCTGCTCATCATCGATCAGATACGTACACTGCACGATTGTCCCCG
>JAFUFE010000138.1 GCA_017470085.1 Treponema sp. | reverse complement strand
TACCGCTGATTCTTCACAGGAAACTGTTGACACATGGGATTCCATGCATCAACTTGCTATTGCCTTTGAGATTGAAAACGACTTCGGCATCTCGCTTGACCCTGAGGAAATTATACAGTTCAAGTCTGTGAAAGAGATTGTGGCATTTTTGGAAAGCAAAAAATGAAGCTGACTTTTAAAAATTTTACGGAGTTGACAGAACAAGAAATTGAACTCATCTGGAGCATGCGCAATTCCACGCGAGTGCGTACAAAAATGTACAATCAGGAAATTGTTCCGCTTGAGCAGCATAAAAAGTGGGTTGCCATGCTAAAAAATCGTACTGACTGCCGCTATTTTCTGAGTTTTGTTGATAATACAATTCTTGGAGTGGTTGATTTTACCGCAATCTCGGAGATCGAGTGCGAGTGGGGCTATTATCTTGATGAAAAATATCTGAACAGCGGTTACGGCGTGGTTTTGGAATATTATGCTCTGAAATATGCTTTTGAAACTTTGCATGTCAACAAACTTTGTTGTGCTGTATTGGAATCAAACAGCAATGTGTATGACGCGCATATCAAGTATTTTGGTTTTACGGTGGATGAAAAATATTCTTCTACAAAAGAAAGCAAACATGGTGTATTGCATTTTAACGGACTTTCGCTCTTGAAAGCAGACTGGCAAAAATGGAAAAATCCCTTTGTGGAAAGAAGTTTGAAGTTTTTCAGGGTGGCAGGTGTTGAGTGGATATAGAATATCGATTTCACTCTGTTGAATTATAGTTTTTTTTTTGATAATATAATTGATATGATTTTTAATAAGACATTTATCGTTGCCGAGATGTCAGCAAATCACAATCATAAAATAGAAAATGCGCTTGCTATCATCAAGGCAGCAAAAGAAGCCGGGGCGGACGCGGTGAAGTTTCAGACTTATACGGCGGACACCATTACGCTGGACTGTGATAATGAATACTTTCAAATACAACAGGGGACGTTCTGGGATGGCATGACGCTCTATAAACTCTATGAGCAAGCGTATACGCCGTGGGAATGGCACAAGGAACTTTTTGAGTACGCCCGTTCGCTGGGGCTTGTGGCGTTCTCCACGCCGTTCGACAAGACAGCCGTGGATTTTCTTGAGGAAATCGGGAACCCGATTTACAAAATCGCTTCTTTTGAGATAACGGACACGCCGCTCATAGAATACGCCGCTTCAAAGCATAAGCCTATGATAATCTCCACCGGCATCGCGACCGAGCAGGAGATAACAGAAGCAGTAGAAGCGTGCCGCAAAGTAGGAAACAGTGACATCACGCTCTTAAAATGCACGTCGGAGTATCCCGCAAAAATTGAAGACGCAAATCTTCTGACAATCCCCGATATGGCAAAACGCTGGGGCGTACACGCAGGTCTTTCTGACCATACGGCAGGAGATGCGTGTGCCTGCGCTTCGGTAGCGCTTGGTGCTTCCATTGTAGAAAAACACTTTACTATTGACAGAAGTTTGGGCGGTCCGGATGCTGCGTTCTCAATGAATAGAGAAGAGTTTTCTGGTATGGTAAAGCGGATTCGTGAAACGGAAGCTGCGCTCGGCAAGGTGAGCTATGAGTTGACAGATAAAGTAAAAAAGGACAGACACTTTGCACGGTCGCTCTTTGCTGTGAAAGATATAAAAGCCGGAGACGTTTTTACGGAAGACAATGTGCGTTCTATCAGGCCGGGGGAAGGATGCAGTCCCAAATTTTTGCCGAAATTGCTGGGGAAAACAGCAGACAGAGAATATAAACGAGGAACCCCGATAGAATGGAAAAAATAAACTCAACGGTTATCTTTTTGCCTGAGGTAGGGATATATCCTTATAGTCGTACATTATGTATGGTGGGCAATATATTGTCCGATAACGATAAAACTTATTTGCTTCATTGTACAGGACAAATGGAATTATGTCATATGATGACAATGCATGGACTTTCATTTGATTCCGATGCAGAACGAAAAAAAAATATTTGTGCCGAATGTCATAAAGTATTTTGTGCCGCCAAAGAAGCATATGGTTTCAATTCTATTGAGCTTTCAGATATCATTACGTCTGAGAAACGTACTTTGTTATTGAATTTAATTCCCGCAGATTTTAAAGAATATGAAGATTTTTCATACAATGGATTTAGAGCAGGAAAAGCCGCCCAGTATGATTTAGTGCTTGCTACAAAATTTCTAGACATAAAAAATATTGGTAATCGTGATAAAATGTTATATAGAGCATATATCTTAAATGTTCTTATTGCGCTTGAAATAGCAAATTATATATGTGAAATCATTCAACCTAATATGTTTTTAGTCTTCAATCCATATACCGAATGTCAAGCTGCATATTTTTCTACCAGAGACAGGAATATTTTATTTAACTATATTACAAATGCTTCGTTTAAAGGTGCCGATTGGTCAAAAATTATGATTTCAAAAAGATTAATAGCAATGGATATGTTTGAGATCTTTTCTCACTATCATTCATATGCTGATATTCCTATCCTTCCGCAATATGTGATGGATAGTTGGGACGATTCTCTCTTTCATTTTTATGGCTCGGATTCACATATTTTTTCTACTGAAAAGAAATCGCGGCCTGAAAAAATTATCAGCGCTTTATCCTTTTCAAAGCATAAAAAAACAATAATTGCATTTACGAGTAGTAATGATGAAATAATTGGAATCAAAATGATATATGATATGTGGAATGAACAGCTTCCCATTACGAATGTATTTGAAACCCAAGTAGAGTGGATTCAGTTTCTTCAGGTATATGCAGATTCTCATAAAGATATTCAAGTAGTTATTCGAGTACATCCCCGTGAAGGTATTCGTAAGAATGGTGTTCTTTCTGAACATTTGCTCCTTTTGCAGAATACATTTACGCAACAATCTGATAATTTTATTATTATTTGGCCAGATGACCCTGTTTCAAGTTATGACCTTATAGAATTTGCAGACGTTTGTCTTGTAAATTGGTCAACAATGGGTATTGAATGCGCACGGGTGGGAATACCAGTTCTGTCATATACGAATGGGGCATACTATGGGAATTCTTCTTTTATTAGAATTGCAAAAGATGTTGTAGAATATGAACAGTTGTTAGATTATCTGCTTGCACAGCAGTATTCATATTCAATATTGAAAGACGCAATTCGTTATAATTATTGGTATAATTTTATATTAACAGTTAACCTTGGAACAACGGTATCAAGTGATGCTGATAATCAATATTATTGGCCAAGAATAGCTGATGATATGCAGGATATTATTTATGATATTTGTTGTGGGAATTGCTCAAGTACAGAGTATAATCTGGGAATTTTGAAAACACAGTTGACGGTAGAAAGCTGCGATAGAGAAAAAGAGGCAAATATTAGAGGGATTAGCAAATTTTTTTATATGGTTTTTGTAGAAAGTCGGATAAATAAATACAAACAGTTTTTATTTAAATTAGTAAGAAAAATGATTAAAATATGTACCTTAAGAAAGGTAATTATAAAAGACTGGTTTTCTCTTAAACAGCAAAAATCATTCCCTTTGATGTATTATGATGTAGGCCGTTTTATATGGTTATATTCATGTTTCACAAATACTGCTTTTTATAAATTAAAAAATAATAACATCGTAATATATTATTATAAAGGTCATCGATATGCACGATATTCGCCGCTATTATATCGATTAGGTGCCGTATGTAAAAAAGAAATGATTTCTACTAAGAATGGATAAGATACTATGATACGATCTGTGGCATTGTACGCTCCCATAATTCTGTTCGTCTACAACCGCCCTAATCATACGCGGCAAACGCTTGAGGCGCTTGCTGCAAATACATTGGCGCAAGAATCAGCATTATTCATTTATGCTGACGGCGCAAAAGATGATGCATCGCCAGAACAATTTGAAAAAATTAAACAGACTCGCGCAGTGGCACGGGAAAAGCAATGGTGCAAGACGGTAACAGTGATTGAGGCTGAAAAAAACAAAGGGCTTGCCGCATCAATTATTTCAGGCGTGACAGAAATTGTGAATACGTATGGCGCGGTCATTGTGCTTGAGGATGACATCGTTACCGGAAACTATTTTCTTGAATTTATGAATAGCGCTCTTGAAAAATACAAAGACGAGAAAAAACTCATGCACATAACAGGTTGGCGTGATCCGGTGCAAAACGCTGTTGCAGGCTCTTGCTATATTTATCCGACTATGGACTGCTGGGGATGGGCTACGTGGGCTGACCGTTGGCAATTTTTTAAGAAAGATACCGCATATTATCAAAGTCAGTTTACAGAAGAAATGAAATATCATTTCAATATTGAAGGTTCAGACAAAGGAATGTGGAGTCAAATTGAAGACAATGCATCTGGCAAACTCAATACGTGGGCAATTTTTTGGTATGCAGCTATTTTCCTTAAAGGCGGTCTATGCCTTGCACCAACGCAATCGCTTGTAAAAAATATCGGCTTTGACAATTCTGGAGAGCACTGCGGAGAAAATCTATATCAGACGATTGTCAAAAGCATAGATACACGTGTGACAGACTTTCCAGCAGAAATCAAAATCGATGAAGCAGAATACAATAAGAATGTGCAGTTTCTCAATCACATGTACGGCAATACTTTGTGGGGCAGGACAAAACGCGGCGTTGCAAAAATGGTGAAGTTTCCTTTTCGGCCGCTGTGGCGATTGCTGAAACGGATGCGCAATCGTAAAGGAGCGTACCGATGAAAATAGCGGTTGCGGGGATTGGATATGTCGGACTTGCGAATGCCTGCTTGCTTGCGCAACATAATGACGTGATGCTGTATGATATTTCGGAGCAAAAAGTTGACAGCATACATCACGCAGTCTCTCCAATAAAAGACGACTACATTGAAAAATTTTTTGCAGAAAAAACAGTTTCGCTTACAGCAACGACAAATTACCATGAGGCGTTTAAAGATGCTGCTTTTATACTTGTTGCAACGCCGACAAATTATGACGATGTGTTGAATCACTTTGACACGAGTTCTGTTGAACAAACTATTGCAATCATTGCAGAAGAGTTTCCCAATGCGACAGCAGTTGTAAAATCAACGGTGCCTGTCGGGTTTACTCAGCGCATGCGGGAAAAATTTCCCGCGCTTACAATTCTGTTTTCTCCTGAATTTCTTCGCGAAGGCAAGGCGCTGTACGACAATTTGTACCCCTCACGGATAATCGTAGGCGATGTTTCCGATAAAGCGAAGGAGTTTGCATCTTTATTGCAGCGCGGCGCGCGCAAAGAAGCTGTTCCCGTATTATTGATGCCGTCGACAGAAGCAGAGGCTGTTAAGCTTTTTTCAAACACATACCTTGCGCTCCGTATTGCATATTTCAATGAGCTTGACACCTATGCGGAACTGCACGGGCTTGACACGCGGTCGATAATAGCAGGCGTTTCGCTTGAGCCGCGCATAGGAGATTTTTACAACAATCCTTCGTTTGGCTACGGCGGCTATTGTCTGCCCAAAGACACAAAACAGCTGCGGGCAAATTACAAAGATGTGCCTGAAAACCTCATTTCTGCAATTGTCGAATCGAATGAAACGCGGAAAAGGCATATTGCAGACATGATACTCGCACGGCAACCAAAAACTGTCGGCGTATACCGTTTGACGATGAAAGCCGACAGCGACAATTTTCGCGCCAGCGCCATACAGAGCATCATGGCGCATCTTCGCAAAAGTGGCGTCGCGCTCAAAATCTATGAGCCGACGATTTCAGCGGCTACGTATGACGGATATGAAGTGCAAAATGATTTAGCGATACTGAAACAAGAATGTGACGTAATCATCTGCAACCGATGTGCAAACGAGTTGACCGACGTCGCGTACAAAGTGTACACGCGCGATTTATTTGGAAAAGATTGAGGGGCTGTGCAAAAAAAGCATAAGGGGCAACACTAAAAATTGACCGTCTTTTTTGATGCACGAATTAATATACAAAAACCGCCTAATGCAGTATACTATAATACAGTGTATGTCGTACCATGAATTGACTCGTGAAGAAAAACTGAAACTCATAGAAAAATTAAACTGGGATTATGCTGTCAGCGCAGAAGACATTCTTTCGGTTATAGAAGAAAGGCACAGTACTGCGGGTGCGTTTACCCGCACATCTCTTTTTGCCAGAAGCCTTGAGACGTTTTTGTGGGACGACTTGGTGAATTTGTGGGGATTGGAAACATGCGTTAGGCTGTACGATGCAGAAGCCCGTCGTATGATTTTTCCAGAATCGCTCAGGGAGGAATATGATGCAGTATTCGAAATATTACGAGGAAATCCTTTACCCGTTTCAAGACAAAGTCCTCACTATATTGCGCAGTTGCGAAACTCCCTTTTATTTAACCGGCGGAACCGCTGTAAGCAGAGGTTATTTACATCACCGTTACTCCGACGACCTTGATTTATTTGTGAATAATGACAATAACTTTCACAGTTATGTTGAGAAAGTTCTATCTGCCTTTGAGAAATCGGAATTTTCAATAGATTACTCGGAAGTTTCAGCCATATCGTTTACTAGAATTTTTCTTAACAAGAATAAAAGCGGTCTTGACAATGGCGGGCTTAAAATTGATTTTGTAAACGATGTTGAAGCACATTTCGGGAATATACAAAGTACGCCTGTTTATTATCGGACTGATTCTTTGCGCAACATGCTGTCGAATAAATATACGGCATTATACAGGATTGCGGTGAAAGATATTGCAGATATCTGTGAAATTGCACAGCATATTTCATTTGACGGGAAAGATATTATAGACGAAGCGAATCAAAAAGAGGGCGGGATAGATTTAAAAGAGATCGTCCAGATTTTCAGTGCGTTTGATGACGATATGCTGCGTAGTATAAAATGGGTGAATGCACCTGATATCTGTCAATTTCGAAACGTATTGAATACTGTTGCTTTTGACATGGTGCATGAAAGAAGGAATAGTCTTTGTGCATAGACACTTGGCCGATGTTGCGCACAAAGTGTACACGCGCGATTTATTTGGAAAAGATTGAGGGGCTAAAGGTGCATATAAAATCAATTCTTCGTCCACCGTACCGTGTGGCGCGTTGGGTGTATCATAAAACAATAAAACGACCGCACAAATCGCTCGGTTTTATTTTCATGCTCCACCGTGTAGATAGTTTTGAAGAGGGGCATCTGTGGCCGAATGAGCACATGAAAGTTACGCCGGAATTTCTTGACGCGCAGCTTGCAACGGCAGAAGCGGTGCGGAATGAAATTCAGGCTGGGCTTGATGTCCTTGCTGAAAAGACAGGCATTGTCCCTGATGTGTTTGCGTATCCATTCGGCTCTCCGAATGAAGTAGGGAGGCGGGAGCAAAAAGTGCTTTCGCAGATGCCTTTTAAAATGGGGCTCCTTGCCTATGGCGGCGCGTGTATCAAAGCAGATTTAAAGAATATTTATGCTCTTCCGCGCGTAATGTTTAAACAAGATTTTTCTGTAGATGATTTGCAATAAAAATCAATTGTTGCAAAAGTACGGAGATTTAAAATAACACTTGCAATCTCCGTACTTTTTAAATATAATCTTATACTATGATAGCAAGAAAAATTGAAGCGCTTGTAAAAAAAGACATGGCGGAATATCCTGCGGTGACTCTTTTTGGACCGCGCCAATGCGGGAAGACCACATTGGCAAAAACGCTTTTTCCAGCCTTTTCGTATGCAAA
Source organism: Treponema sp. (assembly GCA_017470085.1). Classification (GTDB taxonomy): domain Bacteria; phylum Spirochaetota; class Spirochaetia; order Treponematales; family Treponemataceae; genus Treponema_D. The sequence goes on along the minus strand of JAFUFE010000138.1, from coordinate 9,066 downwards.
TCTTGAAGATCCTCAAGTGCGGCTTCTTGCCACAACAGATCCAAATGAATTCTTTGTCAAATTTCCAGAACCTGTCATCATAGATGAAATACAGCATGTTCCAGAACTTTTAAGCACGGTGCAGGTGCGTATTGATAAAAATCATGCAGCGGGACAATATCTTTTTACAGGGAGCCAGCAGATTCCGCTGAAAAAAGCTGTTGCGCAATCTCTTGCAGGAAGAACTGCTGTGCGGAATATGCTTCCGTTTTCAATCGAAGAGCTCAAAGAAGCGGGCATACAACTGGACAGAGATACGCAGTTGCTTTCTGGTTTCATGCCTTTTTTGTATAAAAGTGCAGGACATGCGCCGAGCGACTATTATAGAAATTATATTGAGACATATGTAGAACGGGATGTTGTAGGTACGCAAGCCATTCACGATATGGTAAAATTTATGAATTTCTTAAAGCTTCTTGCAGGACGCATAGGTCAGCTTGTAAATAGCAGCGCGCTTTCTGCAGAAGTTGGAGTGTCTGTTCCCACTATCAATTCATGGATTTCTGTTTTAGAAGCTTCACATATACTCTTTAAACTGCAACCATGGTATGCTTCTCGAACAAGCCAAATCGTCAAAACACCAAAAATTTATTTTTGCGACACGGGCATTGCCGCCAGCCTTTTGGGAATTCAAACGCCTTCCCAAATGAGCAGGGATCCGCTTATGGGAAGACTTTTTGAAAACATGATTATTCTTGAGGCGGTGAAAGTTCGATGCAATGCTGGCTCTGCATATGAGCTGTTTTTTTTCCGCAACAGCAATGGGCTTGCAGTTGATTTGATAAAAAAAGGTGCAAGCAATTTTAATCTGTTTGAAATAAAAAGTGGAAAAAGTCTTGACAAAAATTTTACTCGAAATATGAAAAACTTTATTTCAAAGTATGAGCAATGCAAATCAGATGATATTTTAGGAACAGTAATTTACAGTGGGGAAGATGTTCCGTCATTTAATAATTTTGCCTTTGTTAATTATACACATTGTTCAGATTTATTTTATGATAAAGAGAAAAAATTCAGACTTCAATTCTGACGATTATGTTGTTATGAATTGCACAAGAAACGAGGGTTTTAAATGAACGTCCTTCTTGTAAACTTTACCGATGCAGGCGGCGGAGCGGCGATTGCGGCGTACCGGCTTGCTCGTGCATTGAATGAACGCGGCGTTAAAGCGACGCTCGGTGTGGTAGAAAAACAGAGCGCTGCTCCGTTTGTTGTTGAGATTCCTCTCCTGTACGGCGCACAGTTCAAGCGATATAAAAAACGTGCAAAGGAACTTATGCGAAAATTTTTTGAAAAATATTGTCCACTTGCAGTTCGCCTTTTTGCTTTTCGTACTACAAATAATATACTTCATTCTACCAATTTTACGTCTCTTATTGATGTGAATTGGATTAACAATTTTGATTGCGATGTGGTGAACTTGCACTGGATTGCTGGTGATATGCTTTCTATAAAAGATATCGCAAAAATTACAAAGCCCATTGTCTGGACTATGCACGACAGTTGGCCGTGTTGTGGTGCGGAGCATTATCAAAATATACTTGAAAATGATACGCGATGGCGGGACGGTTACTATTCACATAACAAGCCTGCAACGACAAAAGGTCCCGATATCTGTCGTAAAGTGTGGAAACAAAAAAAGAAGTATCTAATCGGTAAGAATATCGTTTTTGTTGCTCCGAGCAACTGGGAGCACGATGTGTTGAAGTCAAGCTCGCTGTTCCATCATTGTACATGTCATGTTATTCCGAACGTTATAGACCACGCCGTTTTTTTTCCATGTGACAAAAAACTCATTCGAGACTTGCTTGAAATCCCGAAGGGAAAAAGAGTGCTCGGCTTTGGTGCGGCAGAAAACCTTGATGATTTACGAAACAGAAAAGGAAGCTATTACCTGTTGGATGCACTGCAAAAATTACATGACGCAGAGCGTTATTTTCTTGTCGTATTTGGTCCTGCAAGCGGAACGTTCACAGAGCGGATACAGTTGCCGTATTTTGCATCCGGCTATGTTGCAAGCCCTGAGCTGCTGTCGCTTCTCTATAATGCATGCGACGTATTTATTTGTCCGTCTTTAATTGAAAACCTTCCGACAACGTGTTTGGAAGCTGTCTGTTGCGGAGTACCAGTGGTCGCATTTAATGTAGGGGGGACTGCCGACATAATTGAGCATAAAAAAAACGGCTACCTTGCCGAACCGTATGATACAGACGATCTTGCAAACGGCATTGAATACTGCATTACACATAAAGGGGCGTTGTCAAAACAGTGCATCGAAAAAGCTCATCGTGATTTTGACACGGACAGTACAGTCAAAAAAATGATACAAGTTTTATATGATGCCGACTAATATGCGCTCCGTTGTGTAGATGAGTGTCAAATATCAATACCGCTGTTGTCATTCCGTACTACCTACGCCCGACAGTAAAGGAGCGGAAACAATTTTTCAAAATTGTTTCCGCTGTACACACCAAGACACTATTTGTGTCTTGGTGTACTGAAACCTTGGATGGCGGGATTGCGATAAAGGCTTCGTCCAAAAATTTTTTTAGAAAAATCGTATTTTCAGAGTTATCGCTAAAAACTGAATTTCAATGAATACCGTGCTGCCAGTTGGCTGCATCGAACATATTTCCTGAAACAGTGTACCAATCTTCATCGGGGATTCTGAACGTATTCGGCGGATTGCTGTCGGGGCTCCAGTTATAGGTGATGAAAATCCCGGATGCTTTTTTCTGTTCCGGTGGAATCGTTGCAATCGGATTACCGGAGAACGGGTTGACTGGCTCGGCTATAATATCTTTCAACGCAAGTGCGGGAACATCGGCGTTTGTCATAAAGTCAGTATTGACGGTCAACGGTCCAGTAGCATTGAAATCTTTTACCAGCAAAAGCGGATGATTGTGGTCGGGATTATGCTGCATTGGCCAGTCGGCAGGGAAATCGAGCAGTTGGCCATCTCCGCTCCCGATGCCGTGATCGGCCACCATGATAATGCGCGTATTGTCGTAGCAGTCATGCGCTTTGAGATATTCAAGCCATGTTCCAATTAATTTCAGTGCTGCAATATTTCCGTCTATACCACCGTAATGCGCAATTGGTTCCGGCCCTTTCGCCGTGATATGTGCCGCGGGAATATAATCAGGCGGTTGCAGCGAAACGTTTTCGTGTGTTGTGTCATTTGTAATCGTACAGTAGACATTTTTTTGTGCGGAGAAATCGGTGAGACGCGGTAAAAAATGGAGAACAGAATAGTAATTGAGAAATATCATGGTATCAGTTTGCAGTTCATTCGCCGAGCACCAATTACCGGTATCGTACACACTGTCGCGCAAAAAGAGCGGGAGCATTTTAAACACGCTGAACCATCCGAGATTCCGCTTTATGATGTAACTTGTGATGCCGGTCTGCACACTGTCGGGATTTTCTCTGATATATGCGGCGGTGTATTTTTGCTGAAGGTTTAGCCCAGTGATATTCGGATACGGATCGCAAATACTCATGTCGGAAATCCACCGGTAATTTGCCCAGCTCAAATCAGAACAGGTTGCCTCGAAGTCTGCCTGTTCCGTGAAGATTCGCGGCAGGACGAGCAGCGCTTCATTGTGTTTGTCTACATTTTGTTCTGATGAACGTCGATTCATTTCCACAGGCGTATATTCGTATCCGCCAAAAATCGGCGGAACTCCAAGGAGCGTGCTTTCGCTGTATGAAATCGTATTTTTATACAGCATAAATCCGTCGTAGATGTCATAGAGTTCTGGATATGCATCGAATATCGGCGTAACATATGCATTTTCTGCGCGGTCAAGCATAAACACGATGACGTTGCGGCCGGTTTTTGATAAATGGAATACCGGCACAACCGCTGTCGTCTCTTTCAGGGTCTGCGCTGTTTCTTTTTTGTACGAACGATAAGCGCCATTTATGGTAACGGTATGAACAATGCCGATTGCGCATTCGGTCATAAGCACAATTGTTACCAGTCCGGTCAGTATTTTGGGGCACTTTGCCCACATGATAATAACGGGGAGCGTGATGCACACACACATGGCTAGCAGGTTGAGCGCGAGGAGCGGTTTCCCCACCGGTGGAATAGAAGCGGCAAATGCCATCAGCCGAGAAATCGTTCCGTAGTTTCCTGAAAAGCAAAACGTATTGACAAGCCCTACCAGCAATGCAATCGGCATGACGAGCGCAATGATGGTCTGTATACGTTCATGAAACAGCAGATAGATGCACAGTGGCCAGAATACGCACAACCCGATCATCTGGAGCGATGTTTCAAACAAAAAGATAAGCGGATTGCCGTACTGGTCAACATCGGCGAATTCCACTGCTGAAGAATTGATGACGTATGATGGAATCACGTACCCGGCGAGTAGACAAAGTGCACATGCGGAAAGCAGAAATAACAGAAAGCGCGTTTTTTTGTCAGCAACAATCGGCTGGAGTGCCGTGTCGAGCAGATAGCGTATGCCTTTTACGATAAGCGGGGTAAAAAGCAACAGCGTCAATACTGCTGCAAGTGCCAGCCGTTTCTGCCACGGCCCGGTGTGTTTGAACAACAAAAACCAGTCAGCACCGATGATACACAGTGCACAGAGCGTGTACAGGAGCGCAATCGGATGTTTTATTTTGTAAAAAATATTTTTGATGAGTGAAAACACATTGTTCATTGTCCAGTAGAGGACAAGGCCTGCCGGCGACGCATACAGCAATACCAGAAAGACGAGTGCCATACCGTAAATCTGGAGCTTTTCTTTAATCGCAAATCCTTTTGTGTAAATCGCACTGGCGGTGATATTGATGAGTGTCATTGCGATGGGCAATACGTTTATGGGAAATGAGCCGATATGTAACAATGCGTCGGGCGAGCCCATATCACGGATGAAAAAAAATGATGCACCTTTGAGCGTCGTCAGGTGCGACAAAAATGTATATGCAGCGATAAAAAATGGAATTTGGATGAGCAGACCGAATGAAGAGCGGAGCGCCATAAGCGGATGATAGTGATTTTCTCGGTAGTATGTTGACAGCATCATATACTGTTCGTCACCAGAGAATGCCGCTTTGATATGCGCCATGCCGGGCGCGAGCCGTTTCTGTGTGTCGCGCTCAAGCTGCTGCCACCGTTCAGCAACGATGTATAACGGTAGGCAGAGCACGGAAACCGCTGCACTGACTCCGATTACGGCGATGCCCGGATTTTTAAATACGCTCTCGAAAAGAAAAAAGGCGAACTCAATAACTTGAATCAATGGATAAATAATAAGTGTATATAAAAAATGTACCATAATTATAAATAGTATGTTTTAAAAACAAAAAAATCAATAAAACAGCGGCATCATGCAAGTCTATTTTTGCATATATTCTATATTAATATAACAATCACCATACCTCGCCGCAGGGCAGCGAAGTTTTCTGTGTGGCCGCTGATAGGCTGCTGTGTGCTTTGCTGTTTTTAAATGTATGCTACTTTTGCTCTATCTGTCATTGGCAATAAAGTTAGATTCTACTTACTGCAGTAGCCGTATATGTGCTTCCGATGGCAGCCGTTTCCAAAGAATGTATGTGGCAATAGTTTGTGGTATGTTTTTTTTAGGTGAATTAATCAGTGCGTGTTTCAGCGTGGTATATCAAAACAGTGTCGTTCAATTAAAACAGCGGACAGCGTGTCTTTCTATTCGGTGTGCAGCGGACAAACACGCTTATTTGATGTTGGTGGTCTTCTATAAAAATATAACAGAAATGTACAAAGATAATGCGGGAAAATGAACAATGTGTCGTAGCTATTTCCTCTACAATAAGTCCTTATATGGCGCTTTGACTACACAACAAAAAGTGCGCTGAACTATGAAGAGGGGGCGTGTTGTCGAACAGTCAGTGTAGGCGCGGTTTGCGGTACACGAGCGTGACGGGAATTTGTGTAAGGCACGGTGATATTGTGGTGGTGGGAAAATTGCGAATTGCGGGAAAGAGTGTTACACAGAACGGTGCACTGCGTAATCAAAATATCGTATGGAGACAAGAAAAAAGTGCCTGCGTCGACAGGCAAGGAATTTTTATGAAATATACGAGGAGATACATATATGAAAAAAAATCGGTTTGGTCTCTATGGCAAAATATACGGAGGTAAGCCGGAAACAGCTGTTTTCTGGGGGCCCACAACGTATGATAAAGTTTCCTATGATGCGCTGGAAAGCTATCTTGCTGCGGCTCCCGCAGGAAATATCATCTGCATTGAAGTGACGGATATTCCCAAAGATGCACTGACCGGTAACGATGACACTAGTGCGCTCGGAAAAAAACTGGCTGCATGTGGAAAGAAAATCGCGCTTAAACTACCGGAGACGATAGAAGGGCTTACCGATATGACCAGTTGTTTTAAAGGCTGTACGAACGTCGTGCAAGTGTCAAATTTTCCTGCGAGCGTTACGACTATGGAAAGTTGTTTTGAAGGCTGCACCAGTTTAACACAAGCGCCGGTTATTCCCAAAGCGGTTGTCAATATGGCAAGTTGTTTTACCGAGTGCATGTGTTTGACAACCGTGCCGGCCATTCCTGAGAGTGTAATCAATATGGAAAATTGTTTTGCCGGTTGCTGCTCGATCACAGGTGTAACACTCGACTGTCCGTGCGGTTGCAGAAGTTTTGAAAATATCTTTGGCTGGTGTTCTGTACTTGCTGCTGGTGGTGTCAAGGTAAAGGCCGAACATTTACCGATGTACAAGGCAAATAGCGTTACCATGAGGACGACTGCTGCAAAATTCGCAGAGCAGGATTAGCGGCGCTGTACGTGTGTTTTTTATTTCGATCTTGCTGCTAGAAATTTGCGTGTGCATATAACACGTGTGATATGCACACGCCCGGAAATTGCTGTTTCCTCGCTTGTCATTTTTGTAAGGAGGTTTTGTTGTGGGGAAAAAACGTTCTTCTATCCGAATCAAGTTGGTCGGTATTTTTGGCGTTTTGATCTTTATAGTGGGATTTTCATTGTCACTTATGGCAATGCAGTTTTTCAAGAAAACACTGAACGAAAAAACGCGAACATATTTTATAGACAAGGCCGTTGACACTACGGAAATTATCGACGGAAAAATTACTGCATTCTTTCAATTTTTTGAGGGCATTGCTCGCGCGCCAATGCTCCGAAACTCTCGTATTTCGTTTCAACAGAAGAATGCGTATTTAAAAGAAGAGTCGATGTTCAACAAGCAGATACTTGAATTAGATGTAACTGACTTGCAGGGGAATCGCCATTTGAGTGATGGCAGTACTATCAATGTACAGGATAGAGAATGGTTTCAATCGGCCATGCGGGGGAAGAATTTTTTTTCAGAGCCACTGTTTTCGCGCGTTCATAAAGACACTATGATAGCGGTATTTGCTGTTCCTATCTACGATAATGACCATACCATCATCGGTGTGTTGTCTGCCAATGTCGACGGTTTCTGGCTTTCTGATAATGTGAAAAATATCGTTATCGGCAAGACGGGAGAGTGCTACATTTTGGGAGCAACAGGAACGTATATTGCAGACAAAGACAGGGACACAGTGTTTACTCAGTATAACATGGGTGAGGCAGCAAAGAAAGATGAATCGCTGAAGATCTACGCTGAATTAAACCGCACGATGGTTGACGCACGAACGCCGGAAATTTATTTTTTGACAACAAAAGAAGAGCGTTATATAACGTGTTCTGCAAAGCTTAAAACGACAGGTTGGACACTCTGTATTGAGGCACCGGTAAAAGAATTTTTTGGAGTTATCCATACGCTCCGAATTTCTCTGTGGACGTTCGGTCTTTGTATACTGTTTGTTTCCCTTGCGATTGTGTTTATTACTGCGCGCGCGGTAGTAAAGCCGATACGAGTTGCTACCGATGCACTGAAAGATATAGCGCAGGGGGAGGGCGACCTGACAGTGCGGCTCCCTGTATACGGGAACGATGAAGTCACCGATTTGTCTGAATACTTTAATCAAACTATTGCAAAAATCGGTCGATCGATTAAATCTGTTGGTACCAACGCTGACGCCATGCATTCTGTTGGTTCGGAACTTTCGAGTAGCATGTCGGAAACGGCGAGTGCCGTCTATCAGATTAACGTCAATATTGATGGAGTAAAAGAACAGGTGATAACACAGGCGGCAAGTGTAACGGAGACGGCCGCAACCGTGGAAGAAATCATTCGCACGATAAAACAGTTAAATGGCAGCATTGAAAATCAAGCGGCAAGCGTGACGGAATCTTCTGCTTCGATAGAAGAGATGATTGCAAATATCAGCGCAATAACGGCATTGCTGGTGGAAAATGCCGGGCGAATACAAGCAGCATTTGAACAGGCAGAACACGGTAAAAACGGTGCACGAGCAGCGAATGAAATTGTGGCGCAGGTTGCGGAACGCTCCGATGCGCTTTTCGAGGCAAGTAAAGTGATTCAAAATATTGCAGAGCAGACGAATCTACTCGCTATGAATGCGGCGATTGAAGCCGCCCATGCAGGGGAGGTGGGCAAAGGGTTCGCCGTCGTTGCTGATGAAATCCGTAAACTTGCCGAAGAAGCGAACACGCAGGGGCGGCAGATTGGGAACGTGATTCAGGAATCCTTGCAGATTATTGAGCGGATAGTTACGGCAGGAACCGGTGCGGAGCAGGCGTTTGGTCAGGTGTATGATTTGATTCATGAAGTATCCGTGCAATATGCAAAAATTCTTGATGCTATGCAAGAACAAGATCACGGCAGTAAGGAAGTATTAGTTGCAATTAAAGATATCAACGATGTGACATCGCAGGTGCGCGATGGTTCTGCCGAGATGCTTAAAGGGGGAGAAAATATTGCGGCAGAGATGCAGCGGCTCGATGATTTGACTCGTGTTATTACCGGCAGCATGGATGAGATTGCATCTGGTGCAGCACAAATCAATACTGCAGTGGAAGAAGTGAGTGTAATAGCGGAGAAAAATCGTATGAGCATAGAAAGTTTGTCAAAGGAAGTGAATAAGTTCAAAGTGGGGGGGGGGGGG
>JAFUFE010000137.1 GCA_017470085.1 Treponema sp. | reverse complement strand
TTCTCCGTGGTGACCGAACGGCGCGTGTCCAATGTCGTGACCGAGTGCAATCGCTTGTGCAAGCTGGTAGTTGAGTCCCAGATATTTACAGATAGTCGCTGCCACCGACGCCACATGCATGACGTGTTCCATTCGCGTGCAGATGTGGTCGTTGTGTGGCGCAAAGAATACCTGTGTCTTGTGCTTGAGCCGTCGGAACGCCTGGCAGTGCAGAATGCGCGTCTGGTCGCGCTCAAAAGCAGATCGGATATCATTCCCGCGTTCGTAGAGTGGCAGAAGCCGCGCCGTGCATAATTCCCAGTGCGGGTGCTGTGCATCGCAGCGTTCAGTAACGAAAGCGTCTTTCATGCAATGGTGATGACGCGTCCGCTTTTTCGCGGTGCTGCGGTACCGGTTTGCGCCGCGTGCCCAAGGATGCAAAACCCAATCCCTTCGTATCCGTCTGGTACGCGCCAGTCAGCGAGCAGTTGTTTGCCTTCCGGCAGTGAAAACACTTCGCGCGCTCGGTGAATCCAGCACGAGCCGAGGTTGAGCGATGAGGCGGCGAGCATCAGATTGCCGAGCGCAAGCGAGCCGTCTTCCCGGTACGTGGGAACCGCCGTATTCGCCAAAACTGCAATGACGAGTGGCGCGCCGTAAAACGGGTCGGTGTTTGTACCGAGTATTGACGCGTTGAGCTTTGAAAGCGTATCTCGCGTTGTGCGATTAGTCACCACAACAAAGAGCGCTGCCTGTGCGCCTCGACCGTTTGCGGCATATAAACCTGCGTGCACAATGGCGTCGATTGCCTCCGGTGCGACCGCTTCGTCTGTGTACGCACGGCAGCTGCGCCGTGCTACCAGTGCATCGATAATGGTATTGGTATGCATAACATTTCCTCAAGAATTAAGCTATCATCACTATAGCGTACCTGCGGTTAAAAAGAAAGACCACCGTTAAAAGGAGGAAAAACGGTGGTCTCCAAAATCTTTGTGTGCACAGTACCGTGTGTACGGATATAGTACTCCGCATGATTTCTATATTAATAAATGATAGATACAGTAAAAAGTTACACCGACTACGGACGACATTCGCACTTTTTTACGACGGAAACATCTTCACGGTGAAACACGCTCCGGAGCGCACGATGTTCTAGCGGCCGGGCATCAGTTGTACCGGCTGTTGCCAAAAGGTGCTGTGCCTCGGAACTGCGTTCAGTGCTCAAACAGTTTGAGCAAACGCAGTGAATCCGGATACGGCGCGTAGCGTATCGGTACGTCAACAGCACTTCTGAACAACGCCGCCTTGTGATGGCTGAACGTGTCAAAGCCGTACTTCCCGTGATAATTTCCCATGCCGCCGAACGGCAACGTATGCGATGCGATGTGCGTCACCACATCGTTTACGCACACACCACCCGATTGCACCGTGCCGATCAACGCTTTTTGAAACGCTCTATCCGCGGAAAACACATAGAGCGCAAGCGGCGTCGCCCGTGAACGGATGAATGCAATCGCATCCGTCCGCGCGCAGTAACTGATAACCGGCAAGATTGGGCCGAAGATTTCTTCCTGCATAACCGGTGCAGTTTCCGCTTCATTGAGCGAAAGCGGCACCACCGTCGGCGCGATTTTGTAGCTCGCTTCATCGGAGCGGATATCGGGTACCAGAGCGCACAGTCGTTCAAAGTGTTTTCTGTTGATGATGTGCGGAAAGGCGGGGTTTTTGAGCGGGTCAGCTCCGTACTGTGCGGCGATTTCTGTCCGCAGTGCAGCGACTAACGCGTCGTATATCGGCTGTTCTACCAAAACGTAGTCGGGCGCAATGCACGTCTGCCCGGCGTTGAGCAGCTTGCCCCATACAATGCGCCTGGCCGCCCGGCGAATATCAGCAGAGGCTTCCACGATGCAGGGACTTTTGCCGCCGAGCTCCAAGCACACTGGCGTCAGCTGTTCGGCGGCGGCGCGCATAACCACTTTACCGACTGCGGGACTGCCGGTAAAAAAGATAAAGTCAAAGCGCTGTGCTAAAAGCGCGCTGTTCATTTCGTGTCCGCCGTCAACCACCGTAACGTACTCTCGGTCAAACGCCGTGTTGATCAGTTCCTTGAGCAGCATAGACGTGTGCGCCGAATATCGTGACGGTTTAACGATGACGCAGTTTCCCGCGCTTATGCTCGCCGCGAGCGGCACGAGTGTCAACATGAACGGATAGTTCCACGGCGACATGACGAGCGTTACGCCGTACGGTTCAGGGACAACGTAACTTTTTGCCGGCATGTTGTAGAGCGCCGTTTTAACGCGACGCGCCCGGTTCCATCTTCCTACGTGCCGCATCAGATAGCGAATTTCGCCGAGCACCATGCCGGTCTCTGCCATGTACGATTCATACGCCGATTTGCCGAGATCAGCGTGGAGCGCCCACGCGATCCGTTCCTCTTCCGCTGCTACAAGCTTGTACAGTTTTGCGAGCTGCGCTTTCCGAAACGCAGTGCTCCGCGTTGCGTTTGAACGAAAATACGCCCGCTGCTTTTCTACCAGAGCGGGAAGCTGGGAACACTCGTCCATACAACACTCTCCTTTATGCCGATTGCTCCATTCGACAGCGCGAGCGGATGTGCCCTGTTGTACGCGCCATCTGCCGTCCGTAGGTACCTGCGCAAAAGTATACCACGAACCTATCCCGTGCGCCAGTAACCGACAGTGCCGGACTGCCTCACTTTTTTGGACCACACTGTTCCGAAAGCCGCCCTTTCCGGGTTCGCGCCGCCGCGCTCATTTCGGGCGTACCGACGGCCGCCCGAAACAGCGCCCGTTCAGGGCGGGGTAGGTTGTTCCCGCAGAAAGATGTTGCCGTGCCATCAGGCGGTGCACGGCATACACTGCCCGATCTGTTGCTTTCTATCCGCCCGCTGCGGTATGATGGCGGTACGGCATTGGGATCCGGTGGGTGGAGCGCCGTGCCGGAGAGGAGAAAACGTGCGGTTGACGGGAGCAGAAATCATCGTTGCGCTTTTGGAGCGTGAAGGCATTACCACGGTAGCGGGAATTCCGGGCGGCTCGATTTTGCCGCTCTACGACGCGCTGTCAAAGAGCGCTATTCGCCACGTTTTGGTGCGCCACGAACAGGCGGCAGGATTCATCGCCCAGGGAATGGCGCGGTCAACGGGAAAGCCGGCAGTCTGCTTTGCCACAAGTGGTCCGGGGGCGATGAATCTTTTGACCGCCATCGCGGACGCGCGGAGCGATTCAGTGCCAATTGTGGCTATTACCGGCCAGGTCAATACGGCGCTTATCGGCACGGATGCATTTCAAGAAGCGGATACATTCGGGCTTTCGTTTCCGATTACGAAGCACAGCATGATGGTGACGTCTCCGGCAGAGCTGCTCCGCGCGGTGCCGGAAGCCATTGCCATCGCGCAGAGCGGACGGCCAGGGCCGGTGCTTATCGACGTGCCGCGTGACGTACAAGTTGCCGTCTGTGAATTTGACGAATGGCCATCTCCGTGCCGTCAGGCGGTGCGCGGCATCCGCTTCCATACGCCACCCGATGAGTTTTTGCGCCGGATGGACGCTCTCATTGCCGTTCTCGCTGCCGCGCACCGCCCTGTTCTGCTGTGCGGCGGCGGATGCAATTCCCCTGTGGCAGCGGCGATGCTCGGTGAGTTTGTGCAGCTCTATCGGCTTCCGGTGGCGGTGAGCCTGATGGGACTCGGTGCAGTGAGTACGGAGTCGAACCGTTTTATCGGCATGGTCGGCATGCACGGTGCGGCCGCCGCAAACAGCGCCGTGTACGACGCAGATGTGGTGCTCGCGCTCGGTGTCCGTTTTGATGACCGTGCGACGGGTGTCATCGGACAGTTCTGCCCGAATGCACGCATCATTCATGTTGATATCGATGCAGCGGAAGTAAATAAACTGCTACCGGCGCATATAGCTGTGGTAGCTGCGGTGGAATCGACGCTCCCGGTACTGGTGGAACTGCTCCGTGAAAAAGCGGCGCTGTTTACCGCTGACGAAGCTGCTGCCACTGCGCGCGCGGCGTGGTTTTATGCGGTTACCCGGTCAGCAGCAAAGACGAAGACGCGGTGCTCCCCACAGGTGCCCAGCGGCCGTGGTCCGCGCGCGCTGCTTGCCGAACTACCTGTCCGGGCGGAGCAGGCAGGAACGCCGCGCGACGCGCTCATCGTAACGACGGACGTGGGGCAGCACCAGATGTGGGCGGCGCAGTATCTGCCAATCACAACGCCGCGCTCATTCATTACGTCTGGATCGCTTGGTACAATGGGCTTTGGGCTGCCGGCTGCAATCGGCGCGGCGCTCGCACATCCGGAAAAACAGGTCGTGTGCATAACCGGTGACGGTTCGCTTTTGATGAACATACAGGAGCTCGCGACGCTTTCCGAGCTGAACCTTGCGGTAACGATTGTACTTTTTGAAAACGGTACGCTCGGTATGGTGTACCAACAGCAAAAATATCTATACGACAAAAACTACAGTGCAAGCGTATTTTTGAACCGCCCCGATTTTGTAGCGATTGCCCGTGGATTCGGTATAGAAGCGCTTGACGCGGACGACGGCGGGGCGTGGTACGAGCGGGCGTTTTCGCCAGAGCGTTCTCCCAAGCCGCTCTTGGTGCGCGTGCAGATTGACCGGGAAGAAGACGTGCTGCCGTTTGTACTACCGGGCAGCGCAAACAAAGATGCGATACAGTAAAGGCGCGGAACGGATGGCAGAATGCTTCGTTTCGGTGTACCGCGCAGTACCCGGCATGCGCTCACTCCCGCACTGCCGACACGAACGGAAGCTGTTCTGTGCTCATTCGTTCGCATTTTGTATGTCTGCCGCCGTGTGCCGGTCAGCCGTTCGGAAACTGCTCCTGAAACACGGCAAATACCCGGTCGGTTGACAGCGCAGCGTCGATGTCGATGAGCGTACCTTTCTTGCTGTAGTACTCGATGAGCGGTTCAGTCTGTTCGCGGTACACTTCCATGCGGTGCGCAACGGCATCCACCGTATCGTCATCACGCTGGTACAGTTCCCCCCCGCACGTGTCGCATACATCGTCGGTTTTTGGTGGCAGCGATATGATGTTATAGTTTGCGCCGCACGACCGGCATACTCGGCGAGTGGACAGCCGTTCAACAACGATGGCATCTTGAATCAGAAAGTTGATGACGGTGACGTCGGGACAGAATGTGGCAAGCGTTTCAGCCTGCGGAATGGTGCGCGGAAATCCGTCGAGTATAAAACCGTTTCGCACATCGTCTGCCGCAAGGCGCTCCTTGACGAGCGCACACGTGATGTCATCCGAAACAAGTGCACCTGAGTCGATAATCGCTTTGACTTTTTTGCCAAGTTCGGTTTGATTCTTGATCGCCGCACGGAAAATATCTCCGGTGGAAATGTGTGGTATGCCATACGCTGTGGCGACTTTTACGGCAAGCGAGCCTTTACCGGCTCCCGGTGGTCCTAAAAAAATAAAATTCATAATCGCTGCTCCTCTTTTGCGTGATACCGTTTCGACGGCTACAGACGCTGTCTAAAGGTACCGCTCTTCTATTATTCTATTGTATACCGAAAATGCGGAACGAGCAATGTGTACACTGTTTGTTTTATCCGGCAATACAATAGGTCGCTTGCTGCCCAGAGCGCTGCTGTTTGCACACAGTGCCGCTTCCGCATCTCTGTGTTGTTTGACATTGTATGCAAAGTACATTACAATGCGTGCAGAGTAAGAGTTGTATCGAATGCCCCTGCCGTTTTTCATATACGCAACGGTTCCGCGCTGCTGTATGAAACGACTGCACGAATTGCAACACGCGAGCATCGCAGCGTTGTGCGGTAGACGCTTCTGCTGCAGCATGGTTTTTCCGGCAGCACAAACGCACAAAAAGCAAAGCGCATCCGTGCACTTAAAACGACACACGCGTTCAAGGATTATAGTATGACCACAAAGCTATTGTATATTGTCGCCGGTGTTATCGCCGTGCTGTTGATTCTCGGAAACAGGAAAAGTGGCGCGGAAAAAATCACTCCGCAAGACGTAAAAGCAAAAATTGACGCGCATGAAACATATCTCCTCCTTGACGTACGCACGCCGCAAGAATACGCAACAGGGCACATTCCGACAGCAATTTTGTTGCCTGACTACGAAGTAAAAGAAAACGCACCAGTACGCATCCCAGAAAAAGATACCTACATCATTGTATATTGCAGAAGCGGCGCGCGCAGTGCAAAGGCGGCACGCATACTCATTTCGCTCGGCTATACAAATGTGCACGATATGGGCGGTATTATGCACTGGCCGTTTGAGATAGAACAATAACCTGTATGAGATTTTGCGCAACGCATTCCTCAAAAACAGCAAACAATATGTAGCGATGCATTTAAAATGATATATTTATCGAACTGCTACAGTTTTTTAAGCGCGCGCAGTACAATCGCTCTGTGCATCGCGGTTTTCAACGCCGTGATTTTTTAGGAGATGCATATGAAACTCGAAACAAAATGTCTTCACGCAGGGTATGAGCCGAAGAATGGCGAGCCGTGCGTCATGCCGATTGTGCAAAGCACTACATTCAAATTTGATTCATGCGAGCATGTTGCAGAGCTTTTTGACATGCCTACCGAGTTCATGTATTCGCGTTTTGCAAATCCCACATGCGACGCTGTCGAAAAAAAATTTGTCGCGCTTGAAGGCGGCGTTGGCGCACTGCTTACGTCGAGCGGGCAGGCGGCTTCGCTCATCTCTATTTTGAATGTGTGTTCAAGCGGCGACAGTTTTATTGCAAGCTCTGCCATGTACGGTGGCACCGTGAATCTTTTTTGCGTAACGCTTAAAAAGCTCGGCATAGAGTGCATCTATGTTGACTCCAACGCCGATTACGATACAATCATTAAATCATTTAAGCCGAATACAAAAGCGGTGTTTGGCGAAACGATTGCGAATCCCTCGCTTGTAGTGTTCAATTTTGATGTGTGGGCACAGGCAGCGCACGAAAAGCATGTGCCGCTCATTATTGACAACACGTTTGCAACGCCCGTTTTGTGCCGCCCGTTTGAATGGGGTGCGGACATTGTCATTCACTCTACAACAAAATACATGGACGGTCATGCAGTGCAAGGCGGCGGCGTCATTGTAGACAGCGGCAACTTTGACTGGGAAGCGGCGCATGCAGCGACTGGCGCGTTTGAGGAATTGTGTACGGGCGACGAGAGCTATCACGGGCTTGTGTACACAAAGGCGTTTGGCAAAGCAGCGTACATCATAAAAGCGCGCACACAGTTCATGCGCGACTTTGGCTGTTTTCCTGCAGCGCATTCCGCGTTTTTGCTCAATCTTGGGCTTGAAACATTGCCGCTTCGCATGAAACGCTACTGCGAAAACGCGCGTGCTGTTGCAGAGCATTTTCAAAAAAGCGAAAAAATTGCGTCAGTTTCATACCCGCTTTTACATGGTGACACGCAATACGAGCGCGCGCAAAAATATCTTGACGGTGCAAGCGGCGTTGTTTCCATAAGTGTGCGCGGAGGGCGCGCGGCTGCCGTGCGCTTTGTAGATGCGTTGCAGCTCGCTACGTGCGAAGTACATGTTGCAGATATCCGCACCTGTGTGTTGCATCCAGCTTCCACAACGCACCGCCAGCTCACTGACGAGCAGCTTGCGGCGGCGGGCATTGACGGCGGCATGGTGCGTTTCAGTTGCGGTCTGGAAAACATTGACGACATTATTGAGGACATAGACAGAGCGCTTGCGGCAGTATAAAAGGTACGCTATCGCTTTAACGTGCGCACGTATGTTTTCTGCTCGCGTGAAATGCGGTAGCTTTCGCACGCTTTTTGAATCGTTTTGTTGTGTGTCCATACGTCAAGCTTGTGTTGCTCAATGAACGGCAGCACGGCGTCGTACTGCTTTGCAAGCGCAGTTGCAAAATACCACGCAATCATCATGTTCACGTAATATTCACTGGAGCGCACACGGGCAACGCGCTTTGCGCTGTCGAGCGTAAAATGCTCATCGAGGAAAAAATTCAAAAGCATGCCTATGCCGAATCGGACTGTATACGGCTTGTCGGATGCAATCCACACTTTTATTTTTGCATACAGCGCAGGAAGATTTTTTTTGAACGCTTTTGGCGTAAGCTGGTCGCACGTTGCCCAGTTGTCGATGTACGGCAAAAACGCTTCTGTCGCAGCGAGTGCAGCCTCAAAATCTTTGATTGTTTCAATGATGAACGCGTGGAGCTGATTTTCTTCAAAGTACGCGTGCGGAAGTGCAGCAAGAAGTTGTTCCGCTTCGCTTGTGCCCGCAAGCTCTTTTGCAAGCGAGCGCAGCGCGGGCGTGCGCACGCCTATAATCGTTTCGGCGGGAATTGTCGGAATCAGTTTTTGCTGAAACAGTTTATATGTATTATCTTGCAATGAAAAGAGTTTTTTTTGAATTGGCGTTTGTGATTTCATGCTCGCAGTATAGCGGAAATGAGCACAAGGAGCAATGCCGGCTGTGATAAAAGCTGTTGTACGTTTTGCACATCGTACAAAATAAGAGAGTATGCATGTTTTTTTTAGGGGGGGGGGGTATGATATGTGTTGTTTTGTTTTTGAGAATATGCGTTCATGTTATTTTGTACCCATCGTGAAACATCCAGCGAACTGTGGCTGTCAGATCACCATGAAGCGCGTATGGGGAACAGCGCAATTTATTGATGCAGAATTTTTTTCACCGTAAAGGCAAACGCTTTAAAAAATCAAGCGAATGGTCTATAATAAAATAGCCCCACAGAGTATGCGGGGCTGTAGTCAAATGACTTCGGCACATGGCCTTATTGTGATTTGATCTCTGTCCTGAAGTATACCATCGTTTTGCTTTTTTTGCAAGTTTTAGTAAGGAGTTTTTTATGAGTGTTTTAGGTCTGGACATCGGCACAAACTCAATCGGTTGGGGAATTGTCAACGAGCAGGCGCAGAAAATAGAAAACTGCGGCGTGTATATTTTCCCCGAAGGCGTAAAACGAGAAAAAGGCAATGAAAGCTCCAAAGCTGCCGAGCGGACGGCATTCCGTGCTGCACGACGATTGAAATTCAGAAGACGCTTGCGAAAATACGAAACGCTCAAAGTGCTCATACGCAATCAGATGTGTCCGCTTACGTTGGAAGAGCTGGAAACGTGGCGCACAGAAAAAATCTATCCGACTTCGCCAGCGTTCATTGCCTGGTGCAGAACTGATGAATCTAAAAAGTGGGAACCGTACTGCTTGCGGAAAAAATGCGCGGAAGTGCCGTGCGAACAATTTGAAATTGGACGAGCGCTCTATCATATTGCACAGCGGCGCGGATTTTTGAGTAACCGCAAGGAGACAACAAAAGAAACAGACGGCAAGGTGAGCGCTGGTATCGAGGAGCTTTCAAACGCAAAAGGCGACAAAACGCTCGGCGCTTATTTCTATGAGCTTAAAACTTCTGGTGAAAAAGTGCGTGGCAGATACACTGCTCGAAAAGAACACTACGAAGCGGAGTTTAACAAAATATGTGAGGTACAGAAAATCTCTGATGAACTGAAAGCAGAGTTGCATAAAGCAATCTTTTTTCAGCGAAAGTTGAAGTCGCAAAAATTTCTTGTAGGAAAATGCACGCTTGAAACCGATAAGCCGCGTTGTCCTATTTCGCATATTGAGTTTGAAGAATTCAGAATGCTGTCGTTTATCAACAGCATACGAATTTTTCGAAATAGTGATGAGGATGATAATCAGAACACGGTATCGCTTTTCGATGAAGACAACAGCCCGCAATCACCGTGCTTGACGCAAGAAGAAATTGCATTGATAAAACCGCTTTTCTTCCGAAGTTCAAAGCCAAATTTTACTTTCCAAGATATTTCAAAAAAGCTTAAAGGTAATCACGATGAATGGAAGTTCAACTACCGCGATGACACAAATGTTGCTGGCTGTCCTGTCTCTGCTGGCTTGCAGGCTGTTTTTGGCGACGACTGGAAACAGACGCGTATCGGACAGTACGACATTCTTGACATCTGGCATGTGCTGTTTGATTTTGATGATGACGAGAAATTGCGCGCGTTTGCAGAGAACAAGCTGCATCTTGATTCGGAGCAAACAAAAAAATTCTGCAACATTCGCATTCAACAGGGATATGCGAATTTGAGCTTGAAGGCAATCAGAAAGATTTTGCCGTTTTTGCAAAAAGGCTCTGTGTATGCGCATGCTGTTTTTCTTGCGAACATTCCCACAATGATTGGCAAAGATGTGTATAACGCACATGCCGAGGAAATAGAAAACGCGGTGCAGGAAATAACGAGCACGTTGAAAGACAAAAACACTGTCATCGCGATTGCAAACCGCTGCATCGAAGCTGTGTTCAAAGACACGGAGCATGATTTCCGTTCGGAAGAATGGAACACTGCGATTGTCGATGAAATGATTTTTGACACATATGGAAAGCGAACGTTTGAACGTTTTCCGCTTGAACAGCAACGAGCTGTCAGAACTGAAATTATTGAGAAAGTTTCTGATGCCTTGAAAATCGCAGCAACAAAAAATCCGAATGATTACAAATATCCTGCATTGCGCACGGATAGTTTGATAGAGAACTATCTCAAAGAACAAGGATTTGCAATAAAGAAAAACGCAAAGCTCTATCACCCGTCTGACACAGAATATTCATTTGAAAATCCAGTGCATGGTGATGACGGCAAACTGTATCTCGGCTCGCCGCGCTGCCAGAGCGTAAAAAATCCTGTGGCACTGCGCGCGTTGCATCAACTGCGGAAACTTGTCAACTATTTGATTAAAACGGGCACAATCGATTCTGAGACGCGCGTTCATATTGAGCTGGCAAGTGAAGTGAACGATAAAAATTGGCGCAAAGCGATTGAAGAGTTTCAACGAGAGAATCAAAAGAAAAATGACGAATACAAAAAGCGCATTATTGAATTGTGTAAAGAGCAAGGGCTTGACGTTACCCCGACAGATTCTGATATAAAAAAATATCGCCTGTGGAAAGAACAGAACGAAATGTGCCCGTACACGGGAAAGAAAATAAATGCAACGGATTTGTTCGGGGAGCACCCGAAGTTTGATTTTGAACACACGATTCCGCGCAGCCTTTCATATGACGACTCGCTGGAAAACTTGACGCTGTGCGATTCGCATTACAATCGCACAGTAAAAAAGCAGCACATCCCATCGGAACTGCCGCACTTTGATGAGATAGAAGCGCGCTTCCAAAAATTTTATGCAGAGAACATAAGTGAATGTCTTGCAACGATTGAGCGGAATAAAACGCGTGGCGGGTACGTTGACCCTTCTGTAAAAGATGCTCGAATTGTAAAACGCCATAAAGCACGGCTCGAGCTTGCCTACTACAAGGGAAAGCTCAAGCGATTTACTGCGACAGAAGTGACGTCTGGTTTCAAGCACAGTCAGCTGAACGACACGCGAATCATAACAAAGTTTGCGTTGTCATATCTTAAATCAGTATTCCCGCATACGTTCCCGGTAAAGGGTGCGATGACTGACACATTCAAACAGCAGTGGGGACTAGGCGATTTTGCAGGCGACAATAAAGACCGCACGAATTATCGTCATCACGCTGTGGACGCGCTGACAGTTGCTTGCGTGAACAGGGCGCAGTTCAATCTTTTATCTGAAGCGATACGGAACAGCGCGTATGGCGCACATTTGAAATTTGCAAAACCGTGGGAATCGTTTGACAGTGATGTGCGTTCTAGCGTGCAGTATATTATCCCAAAGCATTTTGCCAGCGACAATTCATTGCGTCAGAGCAAGAAAATCTTGCGCGACAGATACGGGAAGCCGATTCTGAAAAACGGACACAAAGTGTATGTTCAAGGAAATACGGCACGAGGTGCACTCCACAAAGATACATTTTACGGTTGCATTGTGCCGCCACCAGAGAAAGACGGAAAAACAACAGAACCAATTTTTGTTCAACGAGTTCCGTGTGAAACGCTTACAAAAGAATCTGCTGAAAAAATTATCGACAAGGGAATTAGGAACGCATTTTTACAAAACCTCGAAACGGGCAAGCAGACGTTGGCTGATATTCAGGAAAAAGGAATTCTTTTGCCGTATAAGCTAAATGGGAAAGAGACGTATGTCAAACGAGTGCGCATAAAGGCAAAACCAACTGCACCGATTCCGTTGAAACCGCATAACAACAGCATTAAAAAGAATCCAAAAGAGTATAAGCAGCACTATTATGTAGTGAATGACGAGAACTATCTCATTGCTTTGTATCGGGGAAAAGATGCAAACGGAAAGGCTGTCAGCGATTATGTTGTCTCCAATTTACTTGAGGCGGTTAAAAATAAACAGGCGGGAAAGGAATTATATCCTAGCGAGGTGGATAAGAAAGGAACAAAATTGTCGCTCTACAAAGTACTGAAAATTGGCAAAATCGTGATTTTGCAGGAGAATGAAACGGAGGATGTTTGGGCATTTTCCAACACAGAACTGTGGAAGCGAATATATAGGATTGCGGGCTTGGCAAAGTCTGGCAATCAAGTTTATATAAAATTAGCCCATATTATAAGTTCGAATGTATGGGAATATTTACCAGGCGTGCATCTCTTAAATGAAGGAGTGGAATTTAGACGCTACCAAAGTACCAATTTCATAGGTCTCGTCGAAGGCACAGACTTCACCATCTCTCCAGCTGGTGAAATCATAAGAATGTAGCAAAAATAATGCTGAATCGCCGAAAAATGGTACAAATCATAACTTATGCTTATAATTTGTACCAAGTCCCGCTAGAATAACGAAAGCGGCTTTGTGATTCAGTACCGCAGGAACTGCGGTCTGCCTGTCGGCGAGACAGGCAGACCGGATGCGATCGGCAATCCCGACTACGATGCAGAGGTGTTGTTCGCGTGGATACAGGAAGAAAAAGCAAAGCAGAATGCGAAAGGCGGCAAGCAAAAGAAAGCGGTCGGCTTGTTGCAACGACGCGCCCTCAAATGCGCTCGCGCCGACGGTGGTCACGTGTGCAAGGTTGATTGTTGCAAGCGCCTTGCAGCCTTTGAATGCGGATGCGCCAATCGATGTGACTGTATCGGGAAGCGTAATCGTGCTGATTGTCCAGCAGTCTTCAAACGCGCTCTCGCCAATCTGTGTCATTGCCGCGTCAGCGTTCAATGCAACAGTGATTGCAGTGCAGACCTTGAACGTTTCGTTTTTGATTTCTGTCACGTTTTCTGGAACGACGACGCTCGAAAGCTTTTTGCAGTTACGGAACGCCGCGGTGCCTATCGATGCAACGCTGTCAGGAATGTCGATTGTTTTCAACCGCGTGCAGCCGTCAAACGCATAGTCGGGAATTGTTTTTAACGTGTCCGGCAATTTTACTGTTTCAAGCAATTCGCTCTCTTGCAGCAGCGGGAGAGACGTCATCTCTGATTTTTCCAAATCAAGGTACACCACCTGTTTGTTGAACAGCGTTTTCAATTCTGAAATCAACGCATCGCCACAGGCATACTCAACGGAAACAACAGTCGGTTTTTCAAGCGGCGTGATAGTAAGGGCAATAGCCCCTGCATTCTTGATTGTCACCTTGTCTGCCCACCGCGCGTACAGCGTCATGCCGCCGCGTGCCGGATCGCCCGGATTCCATTCGTCCAAATATGAATCTGTCGCTTCATCATACGTTTTATACCACGCAAAGATGACGCGCGACTCGTCCGACGACACATCTGGAAACCCGTCCGGTATGGTGACCGTGCCGTTTGAGATGGTGACGGTGCAATTCTCATAGGTGGGCTCGCCGCGCAGGTCGAGCGTGACTGTGGGAGCCGCTGGCGTCGGCGTAACCGGATTTTTGCACGAAAAAAACGCGAGCGATGACGCGAGCACTGCGACCCAAACTTTTTTTCTCAAAGTGTGATCTGTGAACATGTGGACTCTCCTTGTCAGTAGAATTGGCATGGCGCGATTGCGGCGGCGCGGGCAAACTGCCTCGTGCGTGCTGTTGTAACGAGCCCCAATACTGTCAGCCTCGTTATAAATTATATACAAATTTTTTCGGTAGTTTGTTACTAAAATATGAATAAACAGCGCGCAATTGGTAAATTTTTGAATAATTTTTTGTTATTTTAGTCATACAACAGCGACGGAACCCGCCCCACATGGCGCACTGTGCGCGATGTCCGTTCTTGGGGTATACATTTTTTACGGTTCATACCGAAGTACGTGGTGCTGATGTGCCACTATCTATTGACAAAAAAAAGCGATATGATAATACTGATAGCGCCGGCCTGCGACAAAAATTAATATTTTGTCATTTTTGGATCGTTCTGCGGTGCCGCGGAACGAGGATATCGGTTGAAGCTTGTTTTGGGAGGGTGCGGTATGAAATATGCATTTTTGTTTCCCGGTCAGGGCGCGCAGGAGCCCGGCATGGTGAAAGATATTGCGGATACGTTTTCTGAAGCGCGCGCGGTCATCGATGCGGTGGGAGAAATCACAGGCGTCGATATGCCGAAACTGCTGTGGGAAACGGATAAGACTACGTTGAGCCGAAGCGACAACAGTCAGCTTTCGGTGATGACGGCTGCGCTTGCGGTCTGTGCAGTGCTCAAAGCGCACGGCATCGTTCCGTCAGCGGTGATGGGGTTCAGCTTGGGTGAATTCCCTGCACTCTATGCGGCGGGCGTGCTTTCGTTTGAAGACGTGGTGCGCGTAGTGCGCGCGCGAGGTACCATTATGCAGAAAGTGTGCGAAGACATTGCGCGCGCGAATGAAGGGCACGCTCCGGGTATGAGCGCGGTGATCGGTCTTGCCCCAGAAAAAGTGCAGGAGCTCTGCGCGGGGCTTGCAGATGTGTATGCGGCGAATTTAAACAGTCCGAAACAAACAGTTGTCAGCGGGACGTTTGATGGACTTGCCGCTCTAGAAAAAGCGGCAGCAGAAGCAGGTGCGCGCCGTGCGCTCAGGCTGGCGGTGGCCGGGCCGTATCATTCGCCGCTCATGCAGGCGGCCGCGGATGAATTTAAAACGGTGCTCGCCGCTGTGCCGTTCAATGATCCGGGGTGTGCACTGTTCAGTAATGTAACCGGCGCGCAGGTGATGAGCGGACAAGCGGTAAAAGAGAACGCGATTTTGCATTTGACGAATCCGGTGCGCTGGACGGCTGAAGAGGCGGCGCTCGGCGCGTATATGGTGGCTGACGGCGGCGCTGAAAACTGGACGCTCTATGAAACGGGCGTCGGTGCGGTGTTGAGCGGATTATGGAAAGATTCAGAACACGGCGGCACGTGGAAATGCACGGCGCTCACTACTGTTGCCGCTGTACAGGAGGTGCTCGTATGATGCTCGCAGGGAAAACGGTGTTGATCACCGGCTCAAGCCGTGGCATCGGGCGGAAAATCGCGGAGGAGTGCCTGGCAAACGGCGCGGAAGTTTGGGGGCTGTGCACGAAGCCGTCTGCGTCACGGGATGCGCTTATAGAAATGGCGGCGGCGCACGGTGTGCAGTTCCATGAAATATATGCCGATGCAGGCAACGCGGACGAGCTTTCTGCCGCAGTAACAGAAGCGCTCTCTGCATCGGGCGGGTTTGACGTGCTCGTGAACAATGCTGGCATTACGCGCGATGGGCTGTCGTTCCGCATGAAGCTGGACGACTGGCAGCGCGTCATCGACGTGAATTTGACGGCGGTATTTGTGGTGAGCCAGATTGTCTCTGGCGATATGATTCGAAAGAAATCGGGCTCTATCATCAACATGTCGAGCATTTCCGGCGTGCACGGTGAAGGCGGACAGGTCAATTATTCGGCGAGCAAGGCGGGACTGATCGGCTATACAAAAGCGCTTGCGAAAGAAGTCGGCAGCCGCGGTGTGCGCGTCAACGCGGTGGCTCCCGGATATATCGACACGGAGATGACGCGCGCTGTTGCCGAAGATATCCGCGACGGCTGGGTCAAAATGATTCCGCTCAAACGCGCGGGTACGGTGGAAGACGTGGCAAATGCGGTGCTGTTTTTGGCGAGCGACATGAGCCGCTATATTACCGGACAGGTGCTCGGCGTGGACGGCGGTTTGGGCTGCTGATGAGCATGCGGCCGAATCGTCGCTCCTACCGCAGGAAAATGGGGTATACGCTTTTCTGTGCGGAACGGCGTACCCCGGATTGGAGCAGCCGCGTAGCGGACCGCCGGTAAAAATGAACAGGCGGATGAACATGCGATTATGGCGATGTGCTGATTTTTACCGGCGGTCGGAGTGATAACGGAGCTGCGGAAAGCCGGCTCGAGGAATCGTGTGGTCCAAAAAAAATACGTGTAAAAACGTTGTGAATGAAAAAGATGCAGCGGACAATACGTGTTGTGTGGTTATATTGAAACGAAAGGGAAAGGAGGCGGAGAGATGGAAAGACGTCGGGTGGTGATTACCGGAATGGGTGCGATAACGCCGCTGGGAAATTCTGTGCAGGAGACATGGGAGGCTGCGAAAGCGGGAAAAAGCGGTGTAGCGACTATAACGCATTTTGATGCGAGTACGTTCAAAACGAAATATGCTGCAGAGGTAAAAGGATTTTCTGCAAGTAATTATATGGATGAAAATTCTGCTCGAAAGATGGCACGCTTTGCGCAGTATGCGGTTGCGGCAACTAAAATGGCGCTTGAAGACGCCGAGTTGCTTGGAAACGAGCAGGTGCTTTCGGATGCGGGCGTCTTTATGGGCGTGGGTATCGGTGGCTTTGAGGTGACGGAGGACTCCTGCATCAAGTATTCGCAGAGTCCGCAACACCGTTGCCCGCCGATGACGATTCCGGAATTGATTCCGAACGAAGCGTGTGGTAATATCTGTATGCAGTTTGGTATTCACGGGCCGTCGCACACGGTGACGACTGCGTGTTCAAGCAGCACAGATGCGATAGGGGATGCACTTGACTGCATCCGTTCCGGGCGGCGTGACGTGTGCATTGCGGGAGGGGCGGAAAGCACCATCAATGGTTTTGCGATTGCAGGATTTGAGGTGCTGCATGCGCTTTCCCAGTCGTTTGCGGATAATCCAACGGCGGCTAGCCGTCCGTTTGACAAAAAGCGGGAAGGCTTTGTGATGGGCGAAGGAAGCGCGGTGTTTGTGCTTGAGTCGTACGAACACGCTGTAGCGCGCGGCGCACGCATGTATGCGGAACTTGCTGGATACGGCGGCACAAGCGACGGCTATCATCTGACGGCGCCGAATCCGGACGGCGTCTGCGGTGCGGCTGCAATGACTGAAGCTCTGAAAGACGCGGGGGTACAACCAGCAGCTGTTCAGTATTACAACGCGCACGGAACGAGCACACCGATCAATGATCCGAGCGAAACGCGAATGCTTAAAATGGCGTTCGGCGAGGAACAGGCGAAGCACCTGCACATTTCGTCGACAAAAAGCATGACCGGTCACTGCCTGGGCGCTGCGGGTGCGATTGAAGCGATGCTCTCCATCATGGCGATACGCGACGGCTTTGTACCGCCGACGATCAACCTTGACGAGCCCGACGTCGAAGCTGGCTGCGATTTGGATTATACGCCAAACAAAGGGATATCCGCTAACATTGACTGCGCGATGAGCGCGACGTTCGGCTTTGGCGGGCACAATGGCGTAGTCGTTTTAAAGCGCGTGTAACGGGGAACGGACGGTGCGCTGTACTCGATATAAAAACTATTTATTATGGAGAAGAGATATGATTACGAATAATATAGAGTCGCTGCTTCCGCACCGCGCGCCGTTTCTGTTCGTGGATGAGATCGTTTCGTGCGATGAACACGGCAGTGTCAGTACGCGGAAATTCACAGAAAACGATTTTTTCTTTGCTGGACATTTTCCCGGCTATCCAGTGGTGCCGGGTGTCGTCTTGATTGAAACGATGGCACAGGCAGGCGGCGCGGCGTTGAGCTGGCAAAAGACGTTTCCGGACGGCAGTTTGTTTTTTTTGGCAAGCGTCGATAAGGTAAAGTTTCGTCATCAGGTGCGTCCCGGTGACGTAGTGCGTATGGAGATAACGAATCTGCGGGTGAGCGCGCGTTCGGTAAAACAAAGCGGTACAGCATATGTGGGCGACACGCTTGCCGCTGAAGCGGAATGGCTGTGTCTGGTGGGAAGCGCAGCGGGTGCGGCATAATACAGCCGTGCAGAGGAACAGACGGTATGGCATCTGAACAGAGGACGCATGCTGCCGGTGAGACGGAAAGACGCCGTTTACAGCGATCGCCGATTGTGATTGCATTCGCCGCTAGTGCCGTGTTGATTGCGGGGTTCGCGGTGTATCGGTTTTTTTTTGTGAAAGCTGAAGCACCGACTGTCCGTGCCCGTACCATTGTTCCTGTTTCCGCTGCTGAACAGCCGGTGCACGGGGAAGCCTCCACCGAGCGCGACGCCGCGGCACAGACAACGTCGTTCATTACGCTTGCGCCAACGGAGACGATGCTTTCAACGCTTTCATTTGATTTTGACGGCGATATGTTCGATGACCAAATCGTGGCGGTTAGGAAGGCTGATAGCCAGCACATTTTTTTGATTGTGGGGCTGTACGTTCCTGAACGGCACACCTATGTGCGGCGTGCAGAGATCGATACAGGGATTAGCCGGTCGCGTACGCTGTCGTACGTCGGTCTCGATGTAGTTGGAGACCACAGCATGACGCTCGTCTATCAGGGGATCCGTGATGATGCGCGCTCTATTATGCGATTTTATCGATGGACGCAGCATGCAGGCACGGCGACGCTCTCTTTGATTGGCGACTTTGAGTCGGACGGCGCGCTCTTTATCCAGCGGGCGGATCGTTCAACATCGTATGAACTGTTGCGCGATACAGGCGAAAGTTATGCTGTGTGGGTGTACAGTTCTGAACCTACGGATGCCGGTGCATCGTCGGCACAGATTCAAACACAGTACAACTGGAATGCCCGCACGGAGCGGTACGAGCAGACACAGCAGGTGCGGATCGGCGGGAGTGCACTGGTGCAGCGAGAGCGCGCACGTATTCAGGATGGCACTGTTGAAACGTTTGCTGCGTTTTTAGACGGTCTGTGGTATAAAACGGTTGATGAAAGCTCTTCGCTGCGCCATCTGTATTTTGATTTTGCTGCGCATGAGATTGTTTTTTTGTACGCTGATTCGCAGGAAGTTTACCGGTGGGAAGAGAGCACGCTGCACCGCACTGGCATGTATCTGACTGGTACCAATGCAGCCATCGCTAACCTACGGCGGCGGCTTGACGTAACGCTTGTTGGAGTTGATACGGTGCGCATGCGCATCATTGACGATGTTCGCACGCTCGTGCGCGAGCCGACGCTCTGGGACGGCGAGTACCGTAAACTCTCGCTCGGTGCGGATTTTTCATCTGATGCTGTTGAACGCGCGTCGGTGGCGGCGTTTGATGAAGCGCTCAACGCCGGTCCGGCGTGGATTGCTCAGAACGCGTACCAGTTCACTTTTACCGACGGCGCGTATACGTTGTCTGCTGCCGATGAGGACGACAGCGGTCTATACCGAAGTTTTTTAATCGGCAGCACGCCGGTCATCCAGTTTCTTTCGTCGACGGGGCGTGCGTTTCTTTCTCATGCGTATCGCATGGAATTTGGGCAGTCGGCTACTGCTGCGCGCAGTACGACAGTTGCTACGCCACATGACGTGATTGTTCTCACGCCCGTATATATACAGCCAAACGGTGTTGTTGACAGGGAGGGGATTGTGCTCTCTCTGTCGCGTGCAGTGCCGTCACAGTAGCGTGTGAAACGCCCCGTTTTTTGTTTTGGCGCTGCGTGAGCGCATGGAAGGGCGGGCGAAGCCCGTCACGCGGCAGGGCGGCGTGACGTCTGCTGCGTGATGAGGGTACCGAACCCTGGAACGCGCGTCCCGCCCGTTTTGTCCAGCAAAACGGGGTACGGCGGCTGTGCCGCCGCGGGCACGCCCGAAAAAAAATACAGTGCAGAAAGTACTGGTGACCGGGTGGTTTTTAAAGCAACCGTCAGCTTGACAAAATAGAAGTGGCGCAATACGATTGACGAATCATGACGGTACCTGAATTACGCGCGAAGTTTATTTCGTTTTTTACACAGCACGGGCACGTTGAGATTTCCGGGCGTTCACTCATTCCTGATAACGACCCGACGGTGCTCTTTACCACGGCGGGCATGCAGCCGCTCGTTCCGTATTTGATGGGGCAGCCGCACCCTGCAGGTACCCGGTTGACCGACTACCAGAAATGTGTGCGTACCGGCGATATCGATGCTGTGGGGGATGCAGCGCATCTGACATTTTTTGAAATGCTCGGAAACTGGTCGCTCGGCGACTATTTTAAAGCAGAGTCCATCGCCTACAGCTATGAGTTTTTGACGGGGAGTGAATGGCTTGCCATTCCGCCGGAGAAGCTGTCGGTTACGGTGTTTGCCGGCGAAGACAGCATTCCACGCGATGAGGAGTCTGCGGCAATCTGGGAGCGCATGGGCATTCCGCGCGAACGTATCTATTTTTTGCCGCGGAGCGACAACTGGTGGGGGCCGGCAGGTGCCACCGGTCCGTGCGGTCCTGATACGGAAATATTTTTTGATACAGGGAAAGAAGCGTGCGGTGCGGACTGCCGGCCGGGCTGCGCGTGCGGAAAGTACGTCGAGATCTGGAACAACGTATTCATGCAGTACAATAAAACGGCGGACGGTTCCTTTGAGCCGCTCGCGCGGAAATGCGTGGACACCGGCATGGGCGTGGAACGTACGGTGGCCATGCTGAACGGCATGCAGTCGGTGTATGAAACCGATGTCTTTTTGCCGGTCATCAAGTGTATCGAGGCGCTGTCTGGAAAACAGTACGGCGCGCTGCCTGCTGACGACGTCAACATCCGCATCATCGCTGACCACGTGCGTACCGCGACATTTATTTTGGGAGACGCACAGGCGGTGTCTCCGGGGCGCACGGGCGCGGGCTACATTTTGCGCCGCATTATTCGCCGCGCCGTCCGGTGCGGGCGGAAGCTCGGTATTGCGGGAGCGTTTTTGGCACAGCCTGCAGATATCATCATCGGTGAATATCAGGGGGCGTATCCTGAACTCGCCGAACACCGCGAATTCATCGTTTCCCAGTTGACGCAGGAAGAGGGGCGCTTTTTGAAGACGCTCAAATCGGGTGAAAATGAATTTGAAAAATTGCTGCCGAATCTGCAAAAAAATCCGCGGAAAATTATTCCGGGGCGTGTGGCATTTCGCCTATACGATACGTACGGGTTTCCGATTGAACTGACCGAGGAGCTTGCTGCGGAGAACGGCATGACGGTTGATGTCGCTGGTTTTCATATAGAAGAGAAGAAGCATCAGGAGGAGTCGCGGACGTTGAGTGCCGGTTCGTTTAAGAGCGGGCTCGGCGACCATTCGGAGATTTCAACCAAGTACCACACGGCGACCCATTTGCTGCATCAAGCGCTTGCGGAGGTGCTCGGTCCGGAAGTTGCGCAGCGTGGTTCAAACATCACGCCGGAACGGCTCCGTTTTGATTTTTCGTTTTCCCGCCCGATGACGAAGGATGAAATAAAACGGGTGGAGGATTTGGTGAATGAAAAAATCGCCGAAGATCTGCCGGTGACGTGTCAGGAGATGGACATTGAGGATGCGAAAAAGCTGGGCGCCCGCGCGCTGTTCAGTGAAAAATATGACCGGCGTGTAACAGTGTACATGATTGGCGATTTCAGCATGGAACTGTGTGCAGGACCGCACGTGCAGCACACGGCACAGATCGGGCACTTTACGATTACGAAAGAGCAGTCATCGTCAGCAGGCGTGCGCCGTATTCGTGCGGTCATCGCCGGCGGGTTGCCGCTCGATCCGGTGGCATAGGTCGTGCAGCTGTCTGGTGCGTACTGGGGCGGAGCAGGTATCGGTTGGGCAGCAGGAGCAGGCGCGTGTCCGGCGGGAGACCGTGCGGCATCCATGCGCACTCGGTGTGCGGCTTCCGGGTTGTAACATCGCCGGGCTTGTATTGTTTACTATATGCCGTGTTTTACATACGGTGGCAGAGGAATTTTTTATCATTTCTATTTGTGTTTTTTATAGAAGGGAAATGCTATGAATCGTTTTGCTCAAGTAATTATCGGTTGCATCAGCCTTATGATGCCGGTTGCTCTCGCTGCTCAGTCTGGAACGGCGCTCTCTGATTTGCAGGTGCTTGCAATCATCAAACTGAATCGAAGTGAGTCGATTACGCTCAAACAGTTGAAAACGCGCGTGGAAACGTATCAGAAACAGTCAAATACGGTGCTTTCCGTGGCTGACCGGCAGTTGATTTTGGATGCGATGATACAGGAAAAACTTATCGCGCAGGCCGCGCAGAAAGCCGGTATGGCGGTGACCGACAGTGAAGTGGATACCTATTTTTTACAGATGATGGCGCAGATCACCGGTGCAAATGTTACTGAACAAGAACTCAATACACTGGTGCGCGAGCAGCTCAATATGTCGCTCGATGAATATATCCGCCAGCAGACCGCCATGAGTATGGCAGAATACAAAGCATACCTCAAGACGCAGCTTTTGGCACAACGATATGTGGTTTCGCAGCGACAGGATGAATTGCAAGGCGTCATGGCGACTGACGAACAGATTCGCGCGTTCTACGAATTGAACAAAGCGTCTTTTGTTCAAAACGATATAGTGCAGATGTTTCTGGTGGTTGTGCAGAAAGGTACCGATGCAACCGCTGCACGTGCACGTGCAATGGAACTGTTGAACAGTTACAAGGATAAGCGGCAGACAACGGAGCAGATAGCGGTGCGTTCGCGGGTGACCGATTCTGGTTTTCAGGCAGGTGATATATGGGTAAACAAAACAGAGCGCAATGCCAATCAGCTGGGCATTACCTATCAGGAATTGCTACAGCTGTTCGGGCGCAGCGTTGGGTTTACTTCTGACCTTAAGGAAAATAAAGATACCTATCAGTTCTATACGATTTTGCAAAAACACGACGCAAAGATGCTCAGCTTGAGTGATGTTGTACAACCGGGAACGACCATTACCGTGTACGATTATATTCGTCAAAACTTGTCACAGCAGCAGCAGATGGAATATCTTCAGAGCGCTGTTGATGAAATGACGAAAGCCCTTGATACGAGCGACAACGTTGAGCGCAAAAAAACGGGCAACGAGCTCTTGACGGTGCTGAATTGGTAAGGAGCGGTTTTGTCACGGCGAAAGGGGCGGATACTTGCGTTTCAGGCGCTCTACGCATATGAGGCAGGGGGGGGGACGCTTGAAGAAGTGGCGGCTTTCCCGTGGGTTGACGGTAGCCGGGAGGGCGGTACCGCAGATGCAGATGAACGGGCATTTGCCGGGCTGCTTGTGAGCGGTACGGTCGAACATCTTGCCGAGATTGACAGAGAGATAAAAAAATACCTGCTGCCGTCGTGGGATTTTACACGGATCAATCGCGTATCGCTTGCAGTTATCCGTATGAGCACCTATGTGTTGCTGTATCAAAAAGATATCCCCCCATCTATCGTTATTGACGAAGCGGTTGACATTGCAAAAGAGTTCGGCGTTGACGATTCATATAAGTTTGTCAATGGATTGCTTGACGCGTTGAGTAAATCACCAGAGGCGACTTCAACGGGATGATGCCTATGCGCGTGCGGTATTTTTTTTCTGCGTGCAGTTGTGCTCTCGCGGTCGTGATGTGTGCGGCGTGCGGAACGCGTTCGCTCGGAAACGGACGCACGGCATTTGCTGTCTCTCTTGATGAAGTTGATGCGCTCATCACTGCCGGCCGATATGGAGACGCGTCGCTCCGTCTCAAGCAGCTTGAACGCCGTATGGTAACTGGCTGGGATTATATCGGTGTGTACCGCCGTTACATGCAGCTCGGAGAAAATGCGCCCGCAGGACGAGTGATAGAAAAAGCTTTTGAAAAAAATCCGAACAATGCAGAAATCCGTGCGGTTTCAGTACACCATCTGATGCGTTTAGGGAATTATGACGTAGCGATGCACCGCGCAGAAGCATTGCAAGGAACGCGCTATGGTTCGCTTCATGCCGAAGCAACATTGCAGCAGATAGAGCACAGCGCTAGAGACGGTAGCGCAGTTTCATATCTTTCGCCGAATTTTTTTCCTGTCTACTACGATGCATATGTCGGTTCAAAAAATACAGTATGGCTTCGAAATGCCGTTGTCGTCACTATGCTTCACGGTTCATTTGGGCAGGTGAGTTCGCTGCAACCGGAGCGATACCTGACATACACCGACGCGTATTTCTGGATGCTCGTTCAGTTTGACCGCGGCAATATCGGTGCGGCGGAACAGGCGCTCGTTGCCGCTCGGCGTTTGTACGAAACGGCGCCAAATCGTGAACGGATGCGGGTGGGAGAAGCTGCTTTTGCTGCGCTGTCGTCAGATATCTATCAGGCGTTGTCTGAAGCACAGCGGGCGGAGGAACTCCGGCGCACGTTTTTGGCACACGATCCGGCGGCAGAACTGCTCCCTGCGGATGGGGAATTGCCGTACATTTATGTGAACAGCGCGCGGTGGGCAATGGACACCGGAGACGACCAGCGCGCTTTTGACTTGCTCACTGAAATGGTGGTGCGCTGGCCTGACTTTGTGCCGGGCCTGATTGCATATGCACATTTTGCGTGGCGTTCATCACACCCGCGGCTGGAAAATGAAACGCAGCACGCGCTCCGCGAATCGGGAGTAGCAACGCTTGAGATGCAGCGCTATGATGCGCGCGCAAAAATTCCAGTGGCCGATGCGATTGCCCGGATGGATGCAAGTCTTGAGCGTGTACGAGATCCATTGCTGTATATCGCTCGACTCGATATACGCTATAAAACAGATGCACGGCTTTCAGCGGAAAACAAAATTGCGGATATGTGGAGTGTGCTTGAACGGAACACAACAGGGGTGAACAACTATCCGCCGCTGCTGATGGAGTATGCCGTGAATCTGCTGATCAGTTATGGGCAATACGATGACGCATGGGATTTATTCCGTCGCTACAGTACGGCGCGATATGCGTTCGATACTTCTCTTGATTTTTGGGAGTCGGTACGAACACATGTGCGGCGGTTGTCGCTCATTGATGCGGAATATGCAGCGTGGTTTGCCGCTCGCGATAGGCGCGGTTCAACAGCACGACGGCTGTACGAATACTGCGTGTGGGAAAGCGCGGGACGCGTTTCTGATGAAGCCGTCCGCCTTATTGCACCGGATGTGTCAACCGCGTCGTGTCTGAATCTCGGCATGGTGTACAACAGTTTGGGTAACCGTACCGCTGCACTTGAAGTATACAGCAAGGCTGCGGGACGCACCGGTGATAGTGCGCAGAAAGCGGAAATCATGTACCGCATGGCGCGCATCTATGCTGCGGCAGACGATACCGCCGCGGCGATCAGCGCTGCATCATCTGCTTGCTCATTTGACCCGCAGCATGTATACGCACGGCTTTTATATGAGCAGCTGATGGCGCGGTAGTCCGGCTGGCGCATATGCACGTGCATGACGCTGTGCTGCCGTCGTGCGAAAGATTTTTTATTATCAGAAAATTATCAGAAAGTCGTTGTTGCTGTATTGTAACGCAGCAGAGGGGGTAAGCACGACGACGTTTACATCCGGCTGGTGTATACGAGCGCGGGAAAAACGCAGTATTCAGTACAGCGCCTTCCTCAGAAATGGTTACCGGCGGAGACTTCTTTTGGGGAGCGCATAACGGTACCGGAAAATTTTTTATAAAAAAAGCTGCCACAGCGGGCAGCTTTTCAGCAATAGGTACAATAATCAGTCGGTGATGAGTGCGATGACGTCGCTCATCTTGAGGATAAGATAGTCATCGTCGCTGTCATTGTATTTGATTTTTGTGCCGGCATATTTGTCATACATGATGTGATCACCGACTTTGACGGTGATTTTGTTTTCGTCAGTTCCTGGACCAACTGCTTTTACCACTGCGGTCTGCGTTTTTTCTTGTGCGGCTTCGGGGATGATAAGACCGCTTGCGGTTTTAGTCTCTGCCTTGTCGTTCTTGACAAGGATTCTGCCTGCCAATGGTTTGATTTTCATAAAAAACAAAACTCCTGTTTGTGAACAAAAATACGAAGATAAACACTTCTACACTATAATATAGGGATTTTTTTCGGAATGGTCAATAAAAAACGGCATAGTGAGCAAAAATCAATTTTTGTGGTCTGTCCCTGACCGCTTTGAGGAATCGATTTTTCCAGTACTGTGCAGTAGCGCAGCAAGATAGCTGGCCGCATTTGCCGCGGTCTTGCGCTGTGTGCCAAAAGCTCTGCGGTAACCGCCGGACGGAATGCGACGTGCGAAACCGTCAAGCTGGATGATGCTGACTAGCCCACCACCGATGCTGGCTGTATACGCGTCAAACAGCGCTCTGATGCGGTATCGGCGCGGCCGGGAGCCGAGTTTCCAGAGTTTTCCGGGAACTTAAAAATGCCGCGGTTGCCACAGTTCTGTGTGTGAAGAGGCATTGTTGTGTGGACACTTCCGTTCCTGTGGGAGTTACACGAAATCTGCGAGGCGGAGAGCGACGGAATGGAGGACGTTTTGGAGTATGACGTCCAGATGCCGCAAGCAAAAGGCAAAGGATCTGCAGCAGATGTCTGCCCCCGCTGCTGACGTGCCCACAGAAAATGGAGCAAAATGATACATTTTTACGGCAAAACAGTAAAAGTGTGTCGAAATAACTCATATCCATGTATTGTATGGAAAGAAACCAGACGATGTTGTAGCGAAGCGGGAGCTCACACTCCGTACGGCATCAAAAAGTTGCTTATAATTCGTTATAATGCAATTAATTATATTTTTGCCTGTTGCCAGCGTCACGGTCAAAAAAGAATACCTAAAATAAAATGTTGGCACGGAACTTGCTACTACCTATACATCAGCTGTACCGTTCGTTTGTCCATTTCGGTGGACAGCGCTCCCTTTCGGACGTACGTGTACCACAGTATACGGAAAGCCGGTGGGAAGGGCATTTGATGAGGAGGAACGTTGTGAAAGACGACAATATTTTGACCTTGTATCTGAAAGATATAAATCGTATTCCGCTTTTAACGCGTGAAGAAGAAATCGAGCTTGCGCAAAAAGCACAAGCGGGCGATAAATTCGCAAAGGACAAAATTGTCCGTGCGAACTTACGCTTTGTGGTGACCGTTGCAAAAAAATATCAGAACCATGGACTCGATCTGCTCGATTTAGTCAGTGAAGGCAATATCGGACTGATGACGGCGGTTGACCGTTTTGATGTATCAAAGGGATATCGCTTTATCTCTTATGCGGTGTGGTGGATCAGACAGGCGATTCTCAAAGCGATTTGTGAA
>JAFUFE010000136.1 GCA_017470085.1 Treponema sp. | reverse complement strand
TGTTTCTTTTTGTGCGTGCGTGCTAACATCCTGTTTTTGCCGCCCTGCCGGTTATTAAGAATTTTCCTCTCCCACGCCTGTTGTCAAAAGTTGCCAATAATACGCTTGACACTGGTGGTGTTTTATGGCATAATTATTTGTATGAAAAAGCGCATGCTTCTACTATATGCTGGTCTCTGTTCGTGCCGTGAGTAGAAGCGTGTTGTAGTGGTATCGTTTGAAACTGCACCCTGTCGCTTACGGCGGCAGGGTTTTTTATTGTCCGGCGGTGTTGTGTGGCGGCGTGCTTTTCAATTTTTAGGCAGTATGCACCGGTCGGACGAACGAGGAGGTGAGACATGAACATTCCTGACGGAAAGTATGCGCCGTGGCCGCGTCCGCACGATATGGCTGGGCGGCAGTGGCCTGATCGGCGGATTACGGCTCCCCCGGTGTGGGCATCGGTTGACTTGCGCGACGGCAATCAGGCGCTCGTCAATCCGATGGGCGTGGAACAAAAACTTGCGTTTTTTGATCTGCTCGTGCGCGTCGGGTTCAAAGAAATCGAGGTGGGCTTTCCGTCTGCCTCTGAAACGGAGTATACGTTTATACGCCGTTTGATCGATGAAGGGCGTGTGCCGGATGACGTGTCGCTACAAGTATTGTGTCAAGCGCGCGAGCATCTGGTAAAAAAGACGTTTGCCTCGCTGCAAGGGGCACAGAACGTTATCTTTCACATCTATAACTCAACGTCTCCAGCGCAGCGAAAATACACGTTTGGCAATCTGTCAAAAGAGCAGATTGTACAGATTGCGCTTGACGGTGTAAAGTGCGTGCAAGATTGTCTGCCGTCGCTTTCCGGTAACACGAAGCTCCGCCTTGAGTATTCGCCAGAGAGTTTTTCGATGACGGAAATCGATTTTTCGGTTGAAATCTGCGAACGCGTCAAAGCGGCGTGGGGTACGTCGGCGGAAAACAAAATCATTTTAAATCTGCCGACAACCGTTGAGTGCACCATGCCGAACGTGTTTGCCGATCAGGTTGAATATTTTTGCACGCACATCACTGAACGGGAAAACGTCACCGTGAGCATACACAACCACAACGACCGCGGCACGGGCGTGGCGTCGTGCGAACTCGGTATTCTGGCGGGCGCAGACCGCGTGGAAGGAACGCTCTTTGGAAACGGCGAGCGCACGGGAAACCTTGACATTGTGACGGTGGCGCTCAATATGGTTGCCGAGGGAGTTGACCCACATCTTGACTTTTCGCACGTCAGCGATGTGGCGGCAGCGTACGAGCGGCTTACGGGCATGCACGTGGGGCCGCGCCTGCCGTATGCGGGGGAATTGGTTTTTACTGCGTTTTCAGGTTCGCATCAGGATGCTATTCGCAAAGGTATGACAGCCCGTGCACAGATGGCACAGAA
The DNA here is from genome assembly GCA_017470085.1 of Treponema sp. Lineage (GTDB taxonomy): Bacteria > Spirochaetota > Spirochaetia > Treponematales > Treponemataceae > Treponema_D. The sequence goes on along the minus strand of JAFUFE010000136.1, from coordinate 1,984 downwards.
TGCGCGTTGGGACGTTCCCTATTTGTTGATAGATCCACACGACATCGGGCGCGAGTATCAGGGCATTATCCGCATCAACAGCCAGAGCGGCAAAGGTGGCGCGGCCTACATCCTTGAAGAAACGCACGGCATCATGTTGCCCAAGGCGATGCACGAAGTGTTCGGCGCCGTCGTCAAAGCGGCAACTGATGATGCGCAGCGCGAGCTTACAGCGGATGAAGTGTACGTTCTGTTTGCAAAGACGTGGCTCGGGAAAACCGCTCCGCTTTCCGTCGTCGATATCGGGGAGACGCATCTTGAAGGGAGTGATACGCGCGAACAGGTGTTGTGCCGCGCGACCGTCATGTGGAATGGCACGCAGTATGCAATCGGGGCGAACGGCAACGGGCCGCTTGATGCGTTTGTGCAGGCGCTCCGTGCAACGCCCGTGCCGCAGTTTGACATTGTCTCTTTCCATGAACACAGCATCGGGGCGGGGAGCAACACGAGCGCGCTTGCCTATGTGCAGATTGCACTTGCGGACGGCACTACGCGGTGGGGTGCTGGTAAAAGCAGCAGCGTTGGCCGTGCAGGTATCGCTGCGGTAGTGAGTGCCGTTAATTTTGACGGATAACACAGGCGCGGGCGTACGCTTGAACAGGGGCGTATTCGGGCGGAAAGTTTCCTGTATCGCTTTGTGATACGAACTGCAAGGAACGTATTTTATTAGTCGCACATGCAACGAGCGTATACACCGGCGCTCCATACCGGTGTTCGTTCATTCTGCTCGAATGCTCGTGTTCTTGACGACTACGTCGTGCGCGCTCCCTTCGCGGATCGAAGCGGCGCTCACGAGCGTGAGCTTTGCGTTGTTCTGGAGCTCCGGAATTGAGCGCGCGCCACAGTTGCACATGGTGTGGGTGATTTTGCTGACTGTCATCTGGACGTTGTCGTGCAAACTACCGGCGTATGGTACGTAGCTATCGACGCCTTCTTCAAATGCCATCGATTTTGCGCCGCCCACGTCGTAGCGTTGCCAGTTGCGCGCGCGGTTTGAGCCTTCCCCCCAGTACTCTTTGACATAGTTCCCGTTTACGATGAGTTTGTTCGTGGGGCTTTCGTCAAAGCGCGCAAAGTAGCGGCCGAGCATAACGAAGTCGGCGCCCATTGCGAGCGCGAGCGTGATGTGGTAGTCGTGCACGATGCCGCCGTCGGAACAGATTGGAATATAGATGCCCGTCTTTTCGTACCACTCGTCGCGTGCTTTTGCCACTTCGATGACGGCGGTGGCCTGTCCGCGGCCGATCCCTTTTTGTTCACGGGTGATGCAGATGGAGCCACCACCGATGCCGACTTTGACAAAATCTGCGCCCGCCTCTGCAAGGAAGTTGAACCCATCCCGGTCAACGACGTTTCCCGCGCCAACTTTGACGTTCGTTCCCCAGCGGCCGTGGATATCGTTCAGCGCACGTCGCTGCCATTCGGAGAATCCTTCGGAGGAGTCAAGGCAAAGAATGTCTGCACCGGCATCGAGCAATAGCGGCACCCGCTCTCTGTAGTCGCGCGTGTTGATGCCCGCGCCGACGATATATCGTTTTTGTGCATCGAGCAGTTCAAGCGGGTGCGCTTCATGGCTTGCGTAGTCTTTGCGGAACACCAGAGACTGGAGACGCCCGGCCGCGTCTACCACCGGCAGCTGGTTTATTTTGTGTTCCCAGATGATATCGTTTGCTTCGCTCAAGGAGATGCCGGCGTTCGCTTTTACCAGCCGTGAAAGCGGCGTCATGTAGTCTTTTACTTTTGACGCCGGGGGGCACCGATTTATTCTAAAGTCGCGGTCGGTGATGATGCCCACGAGTGTACCGTTCGGCTCTCCATTTTCCGTTACCGCAACCGTTGAATGCCCGGTACAGCGGATCAATTCCTCAAGTTCTTCGAGCGTTTGATCCGGCTTAATGTTTGAATCCGACGTGACGAATCCCGCTTTATACATTTTGACGTGAGC
>JAFUFE010000135.1 GCA_017470085.1 Treponema sp. | reverse complement strand
ACGGCGAGCGATCATATCGTTACCGGAGCGGTGACGACTGCACAGGAACGCCAGACCACGTTCACCGCGATGATGGAGGTAGCACTTGAGACAGCGGCGCGCTTTGCAGCGTAGCAGAGTGTCTGTCCGTATGGCGTACCCTTGCTATTTGCAGTTAGGTATAGTATACTGAATGCACGGATGTTCAAAATATGTTTGAATATCATCTGCGCGCGGTACACCGTGTGTGTCCGGTGCAGCTGGGTGCAGCGCATCACTCTGTGTTGCAGTGGTTCAGTGAAAGCAATTACGAGTTGCTTATAATGTAGTTTTTTGGAGGACAAAATGAAAAAGATGCTGACGGCAATGCTGTCTGTCGCTTTGTTGACCGTTTGTGCACTTCCAGTGATGGCACAGCGCGCTCTGATTGATGTGCGGCTGAATACGATGCAGCAGGACAGCAAAGACTATTTCAACTGGTCTGTAGACGGTAAATCAGTCAAAGATATGTTTGACGTTACGACAGGTGCTTCGCGTGCCAAGTCAACAGCGGAGTTTAATGTTGTGCGCTTTGACGCTTCCGGCAGCAAAAAAGCGATCCCGGCTGGTTTGCGTTCATTGGTCTTGTATCCGGTGTCACCGCGTTCTGTGTACGTTGACGATGCGTTTACCGTGATGGAGAACGGTAAACAGCTGACGATTCGGTATATACACCGCGGTACCGCGTATCGCGTTACGACCGATGCGACCGGCCGCATCGATACGGCAAGCAGCTTTGAAATTGCGACGGGTATTGCAGAGAATCTCGGCGGAAAATTCGTCGTCAAGGCTGAATACCTGAAAGAGGGGGGGGATGCATCACGGATGGCGGATATCGACTGGAGCACCGTGACTTTCATGCCTGACAGGGCGGACAGTGACGCAGGCTATCAGTATGCCGGCGTTTTGACGGCACGCATGAATAAAGGTATCCTGACGGTAAAGGGTACGTTGAAAAAATAGCGCGCTGTACTGATTTCGTGTGCACAGGGAACGACGTACGCATGTAATGCAGTACGGTGCAATCTCTGTGTATAATATACGGAGAAAGTTGTTTTCTCCGGTGCTTGTGGTTTGTTTCGCGCCCCGCCGCTTTGCGGCGGGGCGCGGTGATTATGTGAGGGCTGTCAGAACGGCCAGAAAAAAAGGAGTTTCGCAATGAATGAACTACTGCTGTGCGTTTCCCTCTGTGCTGCATTCGGCGGTGTGCTGTTGTTCTACCGATTGTTTGGCAAAGCCGGCTGTTCGGTGTGGGTGGCGCTCTCTACGATTCTTGCAAACATCGAAGTGTGCATGTTGGTGGTTGCGTTTGGTATGGAGCAGACGCTCGGCAACGTGCTGTTCGCTTCAAGCTTTCTGGCGACTGATTTTTTGAGCGAACTGTATGGAAAAAAAGAAGCAGACCGGGCGGTGTGGATCGGTATTGGAGCGTCTGCGCTGTTTCTGGTGTTTTCCTGGTTGTGGACGCTCTATATTCCGTCTGATGCTGACCGCGCTGCGCTGCATATCGCTGCGATTTTTTCTCGTACCCCCCGCATCCTGATTGCGAGCATGGCGAGCTATGCGATTGCAGAGCTGTTTGACGTTTGGCTGTACCACCGGCTGTGGGCCGTGACTCAAAAACGTTCGGGCGATACTCGCCGGTTTTTGTGGTTCAGGAATAACGCTGCAACGCTCTCGGCGCAGTTTGTGAACATCGTGCTGTTCAATGTCGGTGCATTCTGGGGGGTGTATACGGTGCCGACGCTTGTTTCGATTACCGGCGCGTGTTACGTGATATATGTTTTTACGAGTGTGCTCGATACGCCATTTCTGTACGCAGCTCGCGCCATGCATGCGCGTGGTTGGATTACGGAGTAACGCACTGGCTCACGGCGGGTGTATTCGCGTCACGTGTGCTTGCGCAAAAGACACCGACCGCATATAATCCATACACCATGGAAAGTAGGGACAATATTGAATCACTCGTGCGGAACAATCCGTTTATGCAGTATAACCATATCTGTGCGGGGACGGTCACACGTGATGCGGCAGAAGTCTATCTTGACGTTACGGAAAACGCGCTCAATATTTACGGCATGGTGCACGGCGGTGCGCTTTATACCGTTGCCGATTGCTGTGCGGGAATGACGGCGCGCACCGACGGCCGTGCGTATGTTACGCAGTCATCATCCGTGCAGTTCATCCGCAATACGCATGGGGGGCGTATCACTGCACATGGACGGATCGTCCACCGCGGCAGATATACAGTGATTGTGGACGTCACCATCACCGATGACCACGACACACTTTTGTTTTCAAGCACGTTTACCATGTTCTGCATCAAAGAAAAATAGCGCGCTCTTGTTGTAGAACGTTTTTAATTCTGTTATTATCAATAGTCATGGTTACATTAAAATTCGGCGGCACGTCAATGGAAAATGCCCGCCGTATGATTGGTTCAGCGGATATTATTGTTGGTCGTGCAGAGAAAAGTCGTGTGAGCGTCATAGTGTCGGCTGTTGCCGGTGTATCGAATATGCTTGAAGAAAGCATCGCTTCATGTATTGCCGGGGAAGCGCCCGACAAATTTATATCTCGCCTGAAATGCATCCACACGGACATCTGTCAGGAGCTTGAAACGCAGGTAGCCGGTTTTTCTGTGTGCGATGCAGTTGGACGCATCGAACCGATTTTTTTTGAATATGAAAAACTACTGGCAGGATGTAGGGCGTTCGGGGAATGTCCTGACACGGTGCAGTGCCGTATCATGGGAATCGGCGAACAGTTGAGTGCACCGATTATGGAACTGCTCCTCACTGCAAAACAGCAGCGTGTTGTTCTGCTTGATTCGCGTCGTTTTATTTTTACCGTAGGAAATCAGAAAGAAGGAGATCCTGACTATGTTCGTACGAACGACGCGCTCCGCCCGTTTGGCGACACCGAAAACCACGATGCGGCGCGCATCTTGCTGTTTCCCGGATTCATCTGCTCGTGGATTCGCGGAACGGGCTCGTCGCCGATTCCCGGGCTGCTCGGACGGAACGGTTCTGACTTTTCTGCGGCTATTATTGCGGCCGCGCTTTCTGCTTCTCGCGTGGAGTTCTGGACCGATGTGGACGGTATTTATACTGCCGACCCGCGTGTCGTTAAAGATGCGGTGCTCGTCAATGACATGAGCTATGAGGAAGCGATTGAACTTGCGTTTTTCGGCAGCAAAGTGCTGCACCCTAAAACGCTTGCCCCCCTCCAGGCAAAAAACATTGAGGCGTGGAGCTTGAATAGCCACCGTCCGGAGGCACACGGCACACGCATCGGCTCACGTTCTGATGCAACGTCGAAAAAGCCCGGCGACATATGCGGAATTTCTTCATTGAAAAATATTGCGCTTTTAAGCGTGAGCGGCTCAAGCATGCGCGGGCGGAAAGGAACGGCAAGCAGAGTGTTTGCCGCTGTTTCGCGTGCATCGATTTCGGTGCTGCTCATCACGCAGTCGTCGTCTGAATATACGATTTCGTTTTGCATTCGTGCGAGTGAAGCAAACGCTGCGCGGGATGCGCTGACTGCGGAATTTGAGCTTGAGATTTATGAAGGCGTCATCCATCCGATTGAAGTGCACGAGGATTGTGCGATTGTGTCGATTGTCGGTGACAACATGATTCAAAAGCGCGGTGTTGCTGGTCGGTTTTTTAATGCCCTTGCTACGCAGGGGGTGAATATCACTGCGATTGCGCAGGGCTCTTCGGAACGGTGTATCTCGTGTGTGGTTGCTGGCGCATACAGCGATACGGCAGTACGAGCAGCACACCGCTTTTTCTTTAACACGGCGCAAACGATTGAAGTATGTGTGTTTGGAGCGGGAACGATAGGCGGCGCATTGCTTGATCAGATATACGAGCAGCGGCAGTCGCTTTTGGCACAAAACATAGATGTGCGCGTTGTCGCTATTGCAACGGTTGACGGCATGATGTTAGCGCCCGACGGCATTGATGTGGCGGCATGGCGGACGGGAAACTGTCAACTGAATCAATCGGCCGATGTTGATACCGTGCTTGATTTTGTACGGACGACGCGTCCGCTCAATCCTGTTTTTGTAGACTGTACGGCATCGTACGACTTACCCAACCGGTACCTTGATATTTTGCGAGCGGGCATGTCGATTGTAACGCCGAATAAACGCGCAAACTCGATGCAGTTGGATTTCTACCATGAACTTCGCCGGACGGCAAATGCTGTGCATCGCCGCTTTCTGTATGAAACGAATGTCGGCGCGGGACTACCGATTATCGATACGTTGCAAAATCTTTTTAAGAGCGGTGACCAGCTGACGGGATTTACCGGTATCATGTCCGGCTCTCTTTCATACATCTTCGGCCAGCTCGATGACTGTGTGCCGTTCAGTCAAGCGGTCACCGCAGCACAGGCGCTTCATTTTACCGAGCCGGATCCGCGCGATGATTTAAGCGGTGTAGACGTAGCGCGCAAAGCGTTGATCATCGCCCGCGAAGCGGGATACGCAGTGGAACTCGATGACATTGAAATGCGGCCGGTATTTCGAGAATGGTTCGAGTGCACTGGTTGTGTTGAATCATTT
>JAFUFE010000134.1 GCA_017470085.1 Treponema sp. | reverse complement strand
TATATGGAACCGGCTTTCACGGCACCATCTCTGACGAAGTTGCCCACATCCTGCAGACGGTCAATTCGCTTTCCGCATACCGCATTGCCTGCGACATTCCAAGTGGTATAGATAGCCGCGGCATCGTAGCCAAATGCGCTGACGGAACACCAGTTGCATTTCTAGCCACGCGTACCGTCACTATGGGTGGCTATAAGGCTGCACTTTTCAGCGACGCCGCAAAAGCGTACACCGGCCACATCTCTCGCGGTTCCATCGGCGTGTCCCCCGCAACGTTTGACGCCTCCGGCAAAACGCCGTACGCGCTGCTTGAGACAGCAGACATGCAGCTGCCGCACCGCACTGCTCCAAACGCACACAAAGGGACGTTCGGACATCTGGCAGTCATCACCGGAGAAAAACCGGGCGCCGCAATCATTGCGGGAAGCGCAGCGCTGGCGTTCGGCTGCGGATGCGTCACGCTTGTCAACTATACAAACACGAACACATCCATGGCGCCGGCTTATCCGCCGGAATTGCTGTACGCATCAGCGCTCCCGAAACAGGCAACAACGGTCGTCGTCGGCCCCGGATTAGGACGTTCAGACAGCACTCTTGCATCGATATGCGCCACGATATATGCACATCTTTCCCGCGTACAAAATGCAGCGCTCGTACTGGACGCAGATGTGTGCCACCTGCAGAGCTTACAGACGCTGCTCGATGATTTTGCATCCCGGATACCGGCAGCCCGTGTTGTACTCACCCCCCATCCCAAAGAATTCCAAGCGCTGCTCAAAAATTGTCTTGGCCGAGAGCTGCCTGTCGATCGCATCATCACAGAACGCTTGACATTGGTACAACAGTTTACTGAACGATTCCCGCAATGCGCTCTCATCCTCAAAGGCGCGTATACGCTCATCGCGGTGCACGGTGCCGTACACATCGCAGGTGCCGGAAGCGTCGCTCTTGCAAAAGCAGGATCGGGCGACGTTCTAGCAGGTATGACCGGTGCCCTCCTTGTGCAGGGATACAGCGCCGGTAACGCGGCACAGACGGCAGTACTCGCCCATGGCACGGCAGCACACCAGTTCAAAAACAACTACGCGCTGACACCGCTCCAATTAATTGAAGCGGTACAACGATTGTAACATGATAGGCCGTCCGCCGAAAAAACAAAAATCGTTTTTCGTCTTGTACTTCGCCTGAACCACGGCGAGGTACTGCGTACACGACGAACGCTCCACCACTAACACAGTCGGACAGCCCGTGCCGCACCAAGCGCACGAGAACACGCATGCCTTGAGCAAAGGCCGTGCCGCGCCCGCATTGCATGCGGGACGCTACCGAGTTTTCGCCTGCGGCAAAAACTCGCCCCTCATTGAGCAGGTAGGCTGCCGTGTTTTTATTCGGACGATGCCGCTGGAAGATTCCGCCTCGCTAGAAACTGCGCCCTATCGGGCTTGTTGCGAGGGCAGGGCTTCGGTACTGCGGCGCACAACTGGTGCGCCTCCGTGTACCGCGAGCGCAGTTTTCAAAAACCGCGCTCGCGCCCTTCCACGCGGGCGTAGGTGGATGGTGAAAGCAGAGACTGTTGGAATGATTTTCTGCTTATACCTGCAAAGAATTAGGCAGACATAAAGAAACAATACATACTGCCTCTTACAATTCACCTACAAGCATGCATTCTATTTCCGTTACCTGCTTGAGCTGTTTGTCGTTTGTAAGAAAAATATCACACTTATTTTGAATTGCACTTGCAAGCTGCAATGCATCCATGCTTTTCAATCCAAAATACTTTGCACGCAGCTGTGCCGCAAAATTCGCTATCTCTTTTGTCAACGGAACAATAAAAATATCTGCATCCGTCAAAAACATTTCAAAACTCTTGATTTTTTCAATATTGTTCTGACGATAAGGAACAACGCAATATTCGGTAAAAGTGAGCATGGATGTGGAAAACAATGCTCCTGTCATATAATACTCGGACACCATTGCCCTGATTTTATCAGAATATCTGTTGTTATCTTCAAGAAGATAGATGAATGGTGCTGTATCTATAAATATTTTAGAAGCGTTCATCTTGACGTAACCTGTTTACAAAATTTTGGGCATCATCATTCCATAAGTGTGTTGCGGTGCCGTACTTTGAAAAGTCAAGCGGCTTCCGCCCTGCATATGACGATAAAGAATTCTTATAAACAAGGAAGTCAATATACGACTCCACATTTTCCTGCTGGTGAACGGAAAGGGAACTCACTTTTTTTTCGAGAACCGCCATATCCATTTCGTGCCTCCTCGCATATAATATAGCATAATTAGGCAAAAACTCGCAACTGATTACATTATGTTTTTATTCTGACGAAGCTGCTGGAAGAGCCCGCCGTTTCGCACTTCACTCACGCTCATTGCCGCCGCATTGTCAATGCTGCTCTGCGGCGGCAACGCTGCGCGGTGCTTCATGGCGGCGTAGGCGGATAATAAAATGGAAACTACAGGAGGAATACAGCTTCTATTTATCTGCATTCTCTTTTTGCAACAAACAACAGCACGGGCTATATTTTAGCTTTTGGAAACTTATACGGCAGGTCAAGCTTTGAAAGTTGAAAACCTATAAATGAGATGTAGGTAATCATTAAAAAGTATCAATTTCTTCTAAAATATCATTAAGTGTATCGCTTTGAGTATTACATTCCTCAAGCTTGTCAACGAATTTATCAATTTTAAAAATCCTATAGAATAAAAACTATTTATTCTCGATTCTGACACGTATTATTACAAAGTCAGCATCGTTATTTGATGCAAAATAAATATCATAGCAGGCATCAAAATCTTTTTGTTTGGGCAAAAAGGCAACGGCATTTGTCTGTTGGATGAAAGATTATTTTTCCAGAGCACACACTCTGTACAGAAGTCTGCGGTAGCACTCTTGTGGTTCTTTGCGAAAAATACAGGGGTTTAGGATATATTTTACTATATAAATAGAAAAATAGCCTGAATAATTAATATATAGATGTTTTCCAACTTTACATAATCACCTTTATTTTTCATTCAAACACAATCGGCTGGGCGCATATATTTTTAATTTTGTTGTCAGCAAAAAATCGGTAAACACGGTCTGAAATCAGAACATGTCTACAACATAAATGTCCGTCCCCTGTAAATTCCTGACTCAAATAAAAATCCTTATCCAAATTTTTTAGAATTTCTTTTGGAACCTTTATTTCAGAACCAGCTTTCATTAAATCCCGTTTCTGTTTGCAGACATCGCAATCCACAACTTTTCCAATTTCATAATTCATTTTTGAAGGAAAAATCGCATTTATTTTAAGCTGAACGATATTATCAATAATTTGTTTTGTTTTAATATTTTTTACTGGGAAAAATTCAAATCCTGTGAAGCTTTCCTTTATAAATAAATCTCGAAGCTCATTTGTAATAAAGAAAGTGTCATAAACCCAGTAAACACCGCCGAATCTGATTTTTTTAATATTAAAAGATTTTTTTAAATAAAAAGAATCGTTCTGAACAAGTCCGCTGCTGCATTTTGTGCAAAAGTTTGTAATATCGTAAGTGTAATTTATATACGAATTCTTTACATCGATTGCTTCTGGTTGTGGATAGCCAGAATATTGTTTTAGAAAGATTCTCATATATTTTGCTTCGTCAAGTTCTTTCTTTGAATATTCCAATCTGACTTGAATAACTGGAGAAGAGTTGCTATTTATAAACTCTACAACTTCATCAAAATCTCGAATTATATCAGAAAATTCAAATACCAAAAGTAAATCATCCGTATATTTGATTTTGTGTTCAGTCAAAAATTTTCGGATAATTCCCTTTGGATCCCCACACTTTGTATTTAAACAATATCGATATATCTTTTTCATTATTTAATCCCTTATCGGTGTGGAGCGTCCACATCTTATTAAAGCACAAAGTTTCTGAACTTTGAGTATATTTGTTGCTTCGGACGGTTCTCGCTTGCTTTCGCAATCGGTCGCGCTTTGCGTGGTTCCGGCTTTCGCCTTCATTCCTTCGCTGTCGCTTCGGAACTCGTCTAAAGGCGAGCCACTACAATCGCTAACCGATATTTATCATAAAAATTGCTTTTGACCATCAATCCAGTAGTAAGTACCGTGAGCCGAAATGCGCATAACATAGTCTATCAAGTCCATCACCGTTAATGTCAATACTTGACAAGAGCTTATTTGCATAAATACATACTATCAGAATTATTTTACTTATCTGTGAGTTTTGATTGTAGAATTAAAAACTCATCATCATCTTTAAATTCTTTATAAACTAACTGAATATCATCTGAATCCAAATGAGTATGTTTTAGTTTTTTATATCTGTATATCTTATACGATTGAAGTGCATTAACGGAATATTTATTCTCCATCTGTAAAAGATAATAAAAACAAAGATATTTATTAAAAATCTGAAGAACATAAAAATTGTTGCAATTCAGTAAAAACACATCATCAGCCATCTTAATACAGAAATCCTGCAAAATCATTCTACAATATTCAATATTATCAAGATTATAAAATAGTAATTTTGAATAGAAATAATCTTTTATTATGCTTTCACAATTATCATTTCTATCAAGCAAATCTGACAATATTTTTTCACACAAAGATTTGTCAGGATTCTTCTTCAGCAATGTATCAATAATTAGAAGTTTTTCATCAATACTTAATCGCTTTTCAAAAATAACTTTATTTATATAATCCTCTGATATATGATTTAATAAAAGTTGAGCAAAGAAATCCTTATATATATCCGATTCACATTTAGGGTATTCATCTTTTAAATCAGCCATATCATAGCCTTTTATTTTACACCAAGCTAAAGCAATCCATAATGAGACATTTTTTATATCTGGACTATCTATTTTTGAATAAAGTGCGCAAGCTTTTTCAAAAGATATCTTGGCTTTCTCATATTCAGCAATGTCAAAATACATTTGTCCAAGATATAAATAATAATTCGGATTATCCCTAGAGAAAGCTATAGCGATTTTTATATTTTTAATTGCCTTTATCGTATAACGTTTTGAAGTTTCATATAGAGATACTCCATAGTAATAATAATACCAATCTGTTTTTTGAGATTGTTTAATTTTTGTATTTTCAAGCAAGTTAATTACCTTTTCATACTGTTTAGTTTCAAATAATTCTTTCGCATCATTAAAAACAGCTGGATATTCAACTTTTATTTTACATCCATATATAAGACAACAAATAATTAGTAATAAAAATGAATCCTTCATTTCTCCTCCATCAGTCTATGTTTTCCATAAAAAAATCTACAGAGTTATAGTATCCAAATTTTTGTATATTTTCATTAAGTTTGTTATTTTTTTAATTCTCAACTGTTCCAAAAGAACCATCATGGACAGATGGACTAAATTGTATTAATACACCAGTACCAACAGATGTTCCTCCTGCAGGAGTATTTGCACCTAATTTTGCTCCTAATTTGAGTTTACAATTACCATCGGCATCTACAGTCATACCTGTAACAGCATATAGAGGTCCTGCTATGGGTATATCTGCACTAATTCCACTTGTATCAATAGTCACTGGTAGTCCTGCTATCTTTTCAATTTCACCTAGTAACATAATACGCGGTACCTAAATGAAATATTCCATCTACAACTTTACCACCAACCTTAATTAGTTCTTCTCCTATTTTCACAGTAATGGGATTTAAAGTCGAATCAAAAACCTTCTGCGTTAATCCTTCTTTGATTAATCACTTCAGTCGCCGCTTTTGCGATTGCTTCAGCAGCTTTTTGCAAAAACTACGGAGTTCTAGGAAAAAATTAATTTATTTTTCATTAAAAATAAAAACTTCCCCTCGTAAGTAGTTCTTGCCATTTATAAAAGTATCTTCAGATAAAATTATTTTACTTGGATTTTCCCCTGAAAATGAAATATAGCTATATTCGGAAAAAACATTTCCCTGATATTCAAAATTATCTGCTAAATATCCTTCCTGAAAAAAACCTTCTTCCGAAAATTGAATCGGACTCAATGTCTTTTCCTCATTGAAAGATGAAATATAAAATTGAATGTCTTTTTGAATTATTTTTATTTTTTTCACACTCCAGATTTTATGAATATTCCCGTTTTCATAAAAGGAAATATCACAAAAATCCCGAGTTTTATCACCTAGCGCTTCTGCAATAATTTCAAAACATCCGATTTTCACTTTTTGATTATTATCTAAAAAAGCAGATAGCAGATTTCCATTTTCATAAAAATAAATATATGAATCATTTTTTAAGCGCAATTTATTATCTCCAATTTTTATAGAAATAGAATCATTCAATTTAGCATTAAAAATACTTTCACTATTGGGATAAAAGTTTTTTTCACTATATATCTGCAAATTGAATGTTGATTTACACGAAATAAAGAAAAATAGAAGTAGAAATATATTACTCTTCATTAGAAAATTGACCATATCCTCTAAATACATAATTTCCTCCATGACTTGTGTTAATCCATCCGAGAAACCTTTAGCATTTTTCAAATACTGTACAGATTTGCAAGATTTACACTACCATCATAAATCTGGCATCATTCCTCCTAATCTTAAAATTATGAAAGTTAATAAATATAACGTTATGATAATAAATAGTACGATACCGCCAATACTATATTTACTCTTTTTATCTTTCTTTTTTTTATATACGGATATAATACAGATATCCAAAAAATTCTTGCATCTATGAAGAAAATAAAAACAGGTAATAGCCACACACCCCACCCCATAATTATTTCTCCTCTCGTTTAGAACTAGAAACAATTGTATTTGTTACTTTATAAAATTTAACATGAAGTATTTTTTCTAGTATGGATGTATTTTTAAATATTATAAATCGAGAAAAAAAATTGAAAATATAACACAATGCAATTATTTCTAATAGACTTTTATATGCGTCTGATTTAGGAAACTGAAATTTCTCATATAACAATCCACAATACACCATCAAAAATTTACAAAAATTTAAAATAAAAATTTTAAATTTTTGTATAACCGATGAAGTGTCACAATAAATTTTCATAAAATAATTCCCAGGAGTTGGAAAATCAATATTTTGGATTAGTAAAAAATAATATATGACAAAGGGGATATTCCATGAGACATATTTTTTTGTTATCATATTTAAATAAAATATAATAAGACATAACAATGCAAAAAAGAAAAAATTAATAAAAAAAATTTTGTACCAATCGCTTAATGTAACATCTTGTTGAGCAACACAATTATCAGCATAATTATTCTTTTTTTTATATACAGTAATTCCAATATATATTACAACAGGCAAATACCATATATATTCATAAATTTTCAAATTAAATGGTATTATTGGAAATAAAAAAAGCAAGGCTGCTATATTCACAATTAAAGAATCCATCATTTTGCCTCACCTTTTTTGAAAAATAAATTTTTAATATAATTACTGAAACTTATAGTAGCCTTACTGACTAAATCAATTGTTTCAGAAATATTTAAATCAATTCCAACACAGGGTATAGGTGGCGTAATTATTAAATCATTTCCTCCTTTCGTTTCAGCTTTTGGCTCAAATTCAAAGTACAATAAATCAAATGGTGTATAAACTCCATCTTTTTCATAATACTTTTTTTCTACTCCCACCAGAATATTGCATAAAGGAATAGTTTCATTTCCTATTGCCAATTCAAAACTGCCTCCTTGTGAGCTATAAGCCCCTTTTTTATCATTTGAATATGATTCTTTATCAACTCCCCGAGAAGATAAGTTCAATTCAGCCGATAAAGAAAATAAATTTCCTTTCTTTATTCCCCACTTAACTTGAAAACCAATCCTTATATCATTTACGCACTCGCTAATTTCATCAAACCAATTGATTTTTTCCTCTCTCCCATCTGGCTCCACATACTTCACGGGATTGTTCCCCGCGTAGTGGTACAGCTGCAGGTTCACAAGGTTGAACACGCCGCCCTGACCAGGAAGCTGTGAGTTATGTTTCTTCGCCTCATCGTCAATAGGCGCAACTGGAATGTAATCATTTAACGCCGGGTCAGCTGACAGCCACCTGCTGTACTTCGCATCAAGGTACCTTGCGCCATAGTAGTACAGCCCCGTCTCCTCATCACGTTCCTTGCCCGTAAACGCCGCAACCTTGCGGTTGCTTCCCGAGTTTTGTTTTACAAAACTCGTAGGACGGTGCTGCTCGAAAGAACCGGCTTTCCGCGGTTTCGTTGCCACTTCATTCCTGCACTTCGTTTCGGAACGGCTTTGCCGCCGCTTCAATCCAGCGTAGGTCGATTGTGAAGAGCTAACATCATGAAAAAAGTTTTCAGCTTCTGCGTTGTGCTCGTCATCTGCAAGCATACACAGATGCGACAGAAGTAATGCGTACTCTCCAAGTGCGGAGCGAAACGCATTTCGCACAACCTGCTGATACAACAGAACAAGAGAATTTATTATTTTTCTTTCATGCATATTGCGCATCTGCATAACATGTCAAAATTTATATATTTAGTCTACTTTGTATTCTACACATTTACTTCCTATCTTTTAGCATTTTTATTCGTTCGGAGGGTCAAGAGTATAATTGAAATACTTTTTATTTTTTTCATTAACGGGCAGAAGTTCAGGATATTCAGTAAAATCAATTCCATAAAGAATTTTTTTTCCGTCCATTTCTTCATAATGTCTTATATAACTTTCATTATCGTTATCATAAACTTCGCAATCAAAAAACACTCTTTTACCGTGGATAGAATAAACAAGCGGAAAATCATCAGCAAAATTCACAGACACAGAATTGTGATAAGAATCACAGAAGAATATGCTTTTAAATTGCATTTCTTCATCCATATCGATATTCCCAATGCTGCTGCCTTTCAAATAAACCTCATAGCCAGTCTTTGTTTTTTGTATTTTTATCTTTGATGTTGCATGTGCTGTTATGAAGAAGCATAAAATCATTCCTTCAAGTACAGCAATTAACATAATTATTTTATTCCTCATAATCATTTGTCCACCTCTAATTCCAAGCCGGCATATTTTAAGACTTCATTTGCTATTTCATTTATCTTATTTTGATCTACGCCGCCACTACCATCAAATATCTCTGAATAGTGTACATAAGCAACCGCCCCTTTTTCATTTTCCACTATTGTCTGCTCTGCGGCGGCAACGCTACGCGGTGCTTCATGGCGGTGTAGGCTTATGTAACAATATTTTATATGAATTTATTTCCGTTACTTTGTCTACAATAATTTACAAATTTATATTGTAAAATGGCTATTGAAACTGTTCCCGCTATAATAAATAAAACTGTTAAACATGTATATACATAATTCAAAACATATACAAATTTTGAAACTATGTTAAAATTTCCAAGAGCATCTTTAACATAATAAATATTATTCTCTATGCTTTCCATTTGTAGCAGTTCCACCTATTAATTTATCAAAAGAATATAGACCCTCTAAAAAAAATATTGCTAGAAATATGTTTATCAAAAACACTTTATTATTTCTTTCCATTAAAGATATCCTCCGGAGCTACAGAAATTGAGCCTCCCATTCCATAGGCATATTTGCTAAATAGATTAAAGCCAAAACGTTTTCCGCCTGCTAAACCACCTAAAAATCCTTCAAGATTTATTTTTGAGTTAATACCAAACAGACTAAGATGTATCATTCCAGCTGCTTTTAACAAAGAAATATCACCGTCTGCACCTATTGTAAAATCCTTTATTCCAATACTTCCCTTTAATGTACTTGCAACATATGAGGTTATCATATTTTCGCCATACCTTCCGTCAGTGAAGTATTTGTACCGTTTGCAATAGTACCCCCCTCCTATATTTCTGTCATAGCGGCAGGTATGCTTCCCGTCGCAACAATTATACTACTTCCTATCCCTAATGTACACCGAGCCCTACATCTAGGACAGGAGATACAGCCTCGCTAATAATAAATCCTATGCCATTACTCGCAATAGTAAAACAGCCATATGTATCATTTATTTTTTCTATCCTTTGAAAAGGTACTTTTTCTAAATTGTCTGGAAAATTTGTGCATACAGAATAATTGCTTTGCTCGTCAACAATAGCAAACATATGTATATGGCTATTTTCATATACTACAGAACCATAATGTCCCTCATAATCAGAAAATGCAATATTTTTTATGCTACCGTCATGTTCAAATATTATTTGAAATGAATTTTTATTATTCCTCTCATTATAAGAGTATATTTTTTCATCTTGCGGTGACACATAACTTTTCTTTAAGATTATTCTATTACTTGAATAACATACTATTGTCATCAATACAGTTATTGGAATCAAAAAAAACTGTAAAATCAAAAGTTGCACTATGTGTCGCCACGAAAGCGGCCTCGTGCGCGCGGGCGCAACAGTGTTTCTGCTCGTTTTATCCGTCATGCGTTTAACGTCTCTGCCAACAAACTAACATACCCAGCTCTCACTATGGTTTCTTTATCACGCAAGAGAATTCTTTGCTGTTCTTTGTCTCATTCTTGCAAAGGAGGCAGCAAAACTTCTTTTTTGCGCAACATGCAAAATGATTTTCTGATGCACCGTTTACAAAAATTTAACAGCATCGCAACACCAGACATACCGCCCACATCATTTAAAATACGCGGCGATTTTTTCAAGCGCGGCACGCTCTTTTTCTGCTGTGATTATGCCGGCCGCCTCAAGCTTTTGGTTTATCGACGCAGCGTTCTTGCCCGCTTTGTCAATCATCTCCTGGCATGCTTCTGAAAGCTCTTTCTCCGTGTTGACGGTAATGACGCTGTTGTATATTGTTTTAGAAAACGCCGTGCCTTTGACGCGCTGCACCAGCTCTCCGTTTGAATCAAAAATATAAAGCGTTGCTGTTGTATCAACATCGCCAAGCGACTTTACGATAAGTCCCTGTGAAATGCGCGCGTTCCAGTCAAAACAGTAGTAGCCGTATTCGGCCATTTCATCGGTAAAAAGGCACGGGCGCACATAGGTTTCCGCAATCAAAAAATTGTCGCCGTCACTGCCGCTTCTGCCCTCTTTATATCTTCCGCCGCTTTCAAGCCAGCTCCGCACTTTCTTTTCGCGGTCGACGTAGCGCATGTTGTGCAATTTGCTCAGCGTCTGCTCAAGCGAAACGCCCGACACATCTCCGAGCGTCGCCGTCGCAATGATAGTCGTAAAACAGCCTGCGCATAAAACGGCGCTCATCGCGCATATGCCAATGAACAGTTTTTTCATCGTTCCTCCCATAAAAAAGTGTGCACTGCAAACTTTTCTAAAAATACCACCGACAGCATTTTCGGCGGTTTTATCTTGCCGCTTGCGTTATATCACATCGACAAAGCTACGCTCGTTTTTGACAAAGAGCACGAGCCCCAAAAATGCGCATGCCGCCGTTACACCCAAACTGACAAGCAGCATGTCGAGCGGCAGGCTGCCGGCGCCGTACGTCCATATCCTGAACAGTTCCATAGGTGCGCTCATCGGATTGATATAAAATATCCAAAAAAAATTTTGCGGCGCTTCCGACAGCGGATAGACGACCGGCGTTGCGTACATGGCAAGCTGAATGCCGAATGCGAGCAGCAGACGCAAGTCGCGGTACTTTGTCGTGAGCGACGAAATGATTAAGCCGAAGCTTGAGCCGAGCGTGCCAATCCACAGCACGATGAGCGGAAACGCCACCACCCACCACGTGGGACGGACGGCTGCCCCGCGCATCACGTAGTACACGTAAAATACGGCGAGCAGCGCGCACTGAATGAGCAGTTTGATGATGTATCCCGCCGCAATGGAAATGGGCACGGTAAGGCGCGGAAAATATACTTTGGAGAAAATATTCTGCTGCGACACAAACACGTTCGACGTGTCAGTCAGGCACGAGGTAAAATATGTCCACAGCATAGTGCTGCCAAAATAGAACATCAGCGGCGGAACACCGTCAGTGCCGATGTTTGCAAGCCGCCCGAACACGAAGATGTACACAACCGATGACATAACCGGCTGTATCAAATACCACAGCGGACCTAAAATCGTCTGCTTGTACTGCACTACAAAATCGCGCTTGATGAACATCATAATCAAATCGCGGTAACGGTACACGTCGCGCAAGTGCAAGTCGAGCAGCTTGTGCCGTGCCGTTATCACTTTTGTCCAGTGCTCTTTTTGCGCCGCTTCCTGTGTGTTCGCCATTTATGCATTCCCTCTTTCGCATGATGCTTTGTAATCCGCGTAGCTCGCCGCAATGCCGTCGTCAAGTTCCGTGCGGGCGCGCC
>JAFUFE010000133.1 GCA_017470085.1 Treponema sp. | reverse complement strand
TATCAAAAATGCGGCAGAGTTTACAATTTTTACCGGACGCACTGTCCGTATCTGGGATCGAGGAGTGACGGACTGGGTGACGGGAATGATTTCTGCCGCGGATACGGCGTCGGTAACGCTGGAGCTTGATGGGGGAGACGTACAGATGTTTCCTTATGAACAGATAGCGAAGGCACAGCTTTTATAGAAAACAAACAAGCAGGGAGGAATACTATGCCCTCAGAGATGGCAGAAGCCATTCATCAGTTGATGTCGGAAAAAGGTTTGTCGGAGGATTCCGTCAAACAGACCATCGAAAGTGCACTGAAAGCTGCATACAAACGTACCTATGGTACTGCGGACAACGCCATCGTCAAGTTTGCAGACGATTTATCTGACGTGTCGATTTATTCTCGGAAAACAGTTGTTGACGGCGTGTACGATCCGGTGTCGGAAATCGAACTGGAAGATGCACAGAAGTTGAGCGATGAGGTGGAAGTCGGTGATGAGATAGACATCCTTGAGGATCCGAAAACGTTCAATCGTTCCGCAGTGACGACTGGTAAACAGACCGCGCACCAGACGCTCAATGAAAGCAACAAGACATCGCTTAAAAATGAATACAAAGACAAAATCGGCGACATGGTGACGTGCTATTGCCAGCGGGAGCGGCACGAAAATCTGTACGTCGAGTTGAAGAACGACAGCCGTGTGGAAGGTTTGTTGCCGAGAAAGTTTCAGTCACCGCGCGAACATTATGAAAAGAACGATTTAATCAAAGCGATTATTGTTGATTGGAAAGAGACACAGACTGGCCTTCAGATTATCTTATCGCGAAGCGATCCGAATCTCGTGCGCCGACTTTTGGCAGGAGAGGTGCCGGAAATCGATGAAGGCATAATCGAAATCAACAAGATTGTACGTGATGCAGGCTACCGCACCAAGATTGCGGTGTCGTCGCTCCGTGAAGACATCGATCCGGTTGGCTCGTGCGTTGGCATCAAAGGCGTGCGTATTCAGAGCGTCATCCGTGAGCTGTTTGGAGAAAAAATCGATGTGCTTGAATACGATTCTGACCCCGCCACGTTTATCAGGAATGCGCTCTCTCCGGCAAAAGTGGAGCGCGTCGTCATCCTTGACGCGCACAAACGGCAGGCGCTTGCCATCGTTGAGGAAAGTCAGTTTTCAATCGCTATCGGCAAACAGGGACAGAACGTGCGCCTCGCAAACCGGCTGTGCGACTGGAGCATCGACGTTAAGACCGAGGAACAGGCAGCAGAGATGGATCTGTCGTCGGTACAGGTCATGCAGGATGCACGCAGCTTGTTTTCCGATGAGGCTGACTATGACGAGATTACGACGGTTGCGGAACTGCCGGGCGTCGATGAGCGGGTGGCAGCGCTGTTGAAAGAGGCGGGCATTGCGGACATTGAACAGTTTATGGACGCATATGCGAACGGAACGGCCAAACAGATTGCGGGGCTCACCGAGCTCGATATAGAAACGGTCAACACGCTCATCAAGAACAGCGTGGAGTTTGTCGGATCAGATGATGATCCTGGCACGACAGATGCTGCTGCGTATGACGCGTCCGACGATGATGAGGAATATGTCTGCCCGGAATGCGGTGCAAAGATTACGTTGGACATGACGCATTGTCCGAACTGCGGCGTGGAGTTTGAGTTTAAAGACGACGAGGAATGATCAATCGAGGAAAATCATACTATGGCGGATGAAACAGAGAAAAAACCAGAATTCGTAGTGCACAAAAAACAGGCGGCAGCTCCTGAAAAAAAACGCGTGGTAGTCGTAAAAAAGAAAGCGGTACGTCCTGTCGTTAAAGTGGCTGAACCGCCGTCTGATCTGTCGGCACCGGTCGCAGAAAAACCAGCAGCGCCGCAGGACCCGGTGGTAAAAACTGACGCTCCGTCGACACAGGGAGAACCGGCACCAGCTACCGCATCTGATCGGCAGGAAGGAAAGCCGCGGGTATTTAAGTTGAATTCGATGCGTCCGAACATCAAGGCGGGAAACCTTTCTGACCGCGCGCGCGCCCAGCGGAGCGGTGGGTACGGTTCTGGGCACGGCGGAAACCGCCCGTTCCGCACCGGAGGTTCCGGCGGATTTACGGGCGCGCAGGCGCGAGCGAGTTTTCAGAATCGTGGACCGGGCGGGGCCGGAAACCGTCCGGGAGGTACGTCCGGCGGTCGCCCCGGCGGATTTCAAGGCGGGAACCGTTTCGGTGGTTTCCGGCAGCCGCCGCACGGTGGCGGTATGCCTGTTCCGGGCGGAGGAAAGCCTGCCGGGAAAAAGCCGTTTAAGGGCAAGCAACAGATTTACACGCACAAAAACGAAGAGTTCAATCAGGATAGATTTTTTGAGCTGCGCAAAAAGGCGGAAACGCCCGCAAGTGTCGTGCCGAAATCGATTGACATTATGGAGACGATCTCTGTCTCTGATCTTGCGCGCAAGATGAATCTCAAAGCATCTGAAATCATCGCAAAGCTCATGTCGCTCGGTATGATGGTGACGATTAACCAGTCGGTTGATGCGGATACGGCGACACTGCTCGCATCGGAATACGGCTGTGAAGTTCATCTGGTGAGTCTCTATGAGGAAACCGTCATTGAAAGCGACGTCGGCGCAGCGGACAGCCACCAGACGCGCCCGCCGATTGTAACTGTCATGGGACACGTTGATCACGGCAAAACGAAAACGCTCGATGCTATTCGCCATTCGCATGTGGCAGAGGGAGAGTTCGGTGGCATTACACAGAGCATCGGTGCGTATTCGGTTACCACAGAAAAAGGAACGATTGCATTCCTCGACACGCCCGGTCATGAAGCGTTTACGATGATGCGCGCACGTGGTGCGCAGATTACCGATATCGTGGTGCTGGTCGTTGCGGCAGATGACGGCGTTATGCCGCAGACGCTGGAGGCGATCAATCACGCGAAAGACGCACAGGTGCCGATTATCGTTGCGGTGAACAAGAT
Organism: Treponema sp.; assembly: GCA_017470085.1. Classification (GTDB taxonomy): domain Bacteria; phylum Spirochaetota; class Spirochaetia; order Treponematales; family Treponemataceae; genus Treponema_D. The sequence goes on along the minus strand of JAFUFE010000133.1, from coordinate 230 downwards.
GGACAAACCGGATGCTAATCCCGATCGCGTGCGCACGCAGCTCTCCGAACACGGCCTTGCTCCAGAGGAATGGGGGGGGGATACACAGGACGTGAACATCAGCGCGCTCAAAGGAGACGGTATTGCCGATCTGCTCGATGCGATTTTGTTACAAGCGGAAGTGCTTGAACTGAAGGCCGACTATGACTGCCGCGCTGAAGGGAAGGTACTTGAGTCGCGCGTTGATCAGG
>JAFUFE010000132.1 GCA_017470085.1 Treponema sp. | reverse complement strand
TCTCCGGCAACGCGTGTCAAAAAGCTCGTCATAAAAACCGATCCCCATGGCTACCGTCTGGTTATTACGCTCGACGTTCCGTACGGCATTCAGCTTACTGAAACCGTCAGCACGGTGCAACGGTATATCATCGACAAGGTGGAAAATTACACCGGTATCCTCATCGAAGAAGTGAGCGTCATCATCGACAAGGTGTCAGCACCCGATTGAGAGCGCGTTCCGCCGCTGCTGCCGTGTTACACAGGGACGGTACGCCGTGACCGATGCCGTCGCGTACTGTGCGACTGCACGCCCAATTCAGTCAATACCGATCGCACCGCATAGTCAAGCTCGGTACGCTGCGGATTCATCGGCAGCACGAACCGGCGGCACTCGGCCCACGTGCGGTGATAGAGCTCGCCCACGGTCGCTGGAGACGAACTCACTGTGCTCCAGTCAGTCAGCGTCAAGACAAAGTCCTTGATAAGGAACGCCAGCTTTTTCCCGAGCCGCGCATCGCTTTCTCCACGCGAAAACGCATCGAGTTCCTGGAGGTGGCGCATATACTGCGTTTCAAATGCACGGCTGTCGAGCATCAGCGCGGCCGCTGCTGGCTGTAGGTATTCATACAGTTCTGCACCGACTGCTTCACGAACAATGTCGTAGGAGTGTCCCGAATTGATGATTTTTAGGAGCTCTTCGGTCAACCGCGACGGTGACACGGAGCGCAGCAGATTCCCCGATTTTTTTATTTTATGCCGGAGGCTGTGCGGCATCCGCGCCTCGGTCGTGGCAGCGTATTTCACTGCACGGAGCATGCGTACCGGATCCTCCTCAAAAATCCGGTCGAGCGAAATGACTGGCGCCAGCTGTCGTTTTTTAATGTCGCGGACGCCGCCGACATAATCGATGATCTGCTCCTGCATCGGGTCAAAATACAGCGCATTCATGGTAAAATCGCGGCGGAGCACATCCTCGTCCATGGTACCGAAATTGTTGCCCGTTGAACCTTCCGCAATCGAACGAAATGTGCTCACCTCGAATATCTTCGGGCCAAAAAACACATGCACGAGCCGAAATCGTCGGCCGATGATCCGCGAGTTGCGGAACAATCGCTTAATGCGCGACGGCGTTGCGTCAGTCACAATGTCAAAGTCTTTCGGTACATTTCCCACCAGCAAATCGCGCACCGCGCCGCCCACCACGTACGCAGAAAACCCGGCGTCACGGAGTCGCCTGATGACGGTCAGCGCATCGCGGTCAATCTGCTCCTGCCGGATGCTGTGCTCTTCACGTGTATACACGACGGCCTTTTTCTCTGGCCGGCCGTTTCTATCTGTTCCGTACCGAATCAACACAATGCGTGATGATAGCACCGAACAAAGCTGTTGGGCAATGCCCCCGCCGGCATACGCTCAACAACCAGCGGCCGTATTTCCGTCGGCACGTCGCGTAACGCGCTCAAGCCATTGGATGGTATCGCGCATGATGTCGGCACGGTTCGTCTCGTTCAAAAGCTCGTGCCGGGCGCCCGCATAAATCGTACTGGTGACGTCTTTCATACCGATGCTTTTGTAGAGCGCCGCGAGCGCGGTGACGGTCTGACCGTAGCTTCCCACCGGGTCTTCTCCGCCGCTGATGAGGAGCACCGGCAGGTGGTGCGGAATAGCGCGTATCGCCCGCCGCGCGTGAATCCGGCACAGGCCGTCGAGCATGTCGTAGAAAAATCCCGCCGAAGGAAGAAAACCGCACCACGGGTCGTCCGCATATTTTTTTATATACGCCAAGTCACGTGTCAACCACTCAAAACCGGTTACAGCGTCGGGGATACGCGCACAGTACGAGCCAAACGCGAGCTTTTGGAGGAACGGCGATCGGTGCGTGCGTCCCCGACACGCACAGACGACAGTCGCCACGCACCTGCCTGCCGCAGTGAGTAGCCGCCGCGGACCGGCAGAACCGCAGAGTATGCATCCGGCACTGTGAGACGCATACCGTTCGATATAGCTTTGTGCGACGAATGAACCGAATGAATGCCCGAACAGGATCACGGCTATTCCCGGATAATCGTGTTCAGCACGCAAAATCACCTCGTCAAGGTCGTCCACCACGCGCGTAAATCCGTCTCGTTCTGCGAATACACCGAACTGCCCTGTTCCCAGTTCCACTGCGTGCTCCGCCGTCATCCCGTGTCCACGGTGGTCGTGTGCGCTCACCATAAAACCGTGCTCCGTCAAAGCCCGCGCATACTCTTCGTAGCGGAGCACGTGCTCCACCATGCCGTGGCTTATCTGCACAATGGCGCGTGGCCGCCCGACTGCATCAGGAATCCACCGCGTCACCGCCACCTCGATGCCGTCGCTCATCCGTTGAAAAAAATGTTCTGTCTTCATGGAGCGTTCCCCGTCTTCACACTATTTTTTCTGTACGTGCAGCACCGTTTGTACCCTTCCGGCAAATGTGCTACAATGACATACTGATGACGATTATAGCAGAAAAAATGATCTTTGGGGGAGACTGTCTGGCAAAAGTTGACGGTAAAGCGGTGTTGGTCTCCGGAGCGCTGCCCGGAGAAACGGTTTCGGTTGCACTAACCGAATCACACCGCGATTATGACCGTGCCCGCGTCACCGCAATCCTCGAACCGTCACCTGACCGCGTTGAGCCACAGTGTGAGCTCTACGGAACCTGTGGCGGTTGTTCGCTGATGCACTGTGCGTCAAAAGCACAGCGGCAGCTCCGGCGGCAGCTGCTCCAGGACTGTTTTATGCGGGAGGGAATCGACTGTCCTCCCATAGCCACCATCGCTGGCCCGGACTTTGGCTATCGGAGCCGCTTTCAGTTTTTTGACGGCGGGCTCAGACGGCGCTCATCACATGAATGCGTCATGCCGTCCCGCTGCCCGATAGCGGAATCCCCTATAAACGATTGGCTTGAGCAGGTCCCACCGAAAGAGCGTCCCACAGGCCGCATTCAGGTCTTCGGCAGCCAATACGCGGGCGGCGCACTGGTGATCGGCACAAGAGCCACAGCTCATCGACAGCGCGCACAAACACCTCGCGCGCGTTTTTCTGGCACCGTCATTGATCCGCAAAAAGTTGCCGTCGTCACCGTGGCCGGAGCGCGCATCGCATTCGACGTGCGGGGATTTTTTCAGTCGAATCTGTTTGTGCTTGAGCGCGCCGTCAACGAAATCTGTCTTCCGTT
>JAFUFE010000131.1 GCA_017470085.1 Treponema sp. | reverse complement strand
GTATCTTTCTAGCATTCAATCCTCGCAGATTGTAGACGGCACATATATACCAATCAACACGGCGCTTGTTGATGACTTAAAACTGAATCCCGAAAAATATCAATTTCTATTTGATTCGACGGCAAACCTAAAGGTACTCAATTATCTTTCCGACTGCAACAAACTGGAGGGCGTGCCATCGCTCAATACGGAGTTCCATTTGATTGAACGGTTTGACGATGACACGGCGCAGAAAAATCTGCCCTACAAACTGTCGCCGCAACAGTTTACGCAGTTGGTTGATGCCTTTCATAAAGAAAACTTTTCCAAGCAGAAGAACGGCCAGCGCGGCATAAAGCAACTGTGTCTGAATAAATTAAGCTTGCATACGCCAAAAGGCTTGTATGTGCTTGCCTATCGGGAAGTGTTGTTTGATGTGGCGGAAGGCACACTACAGCCGAGCGGAGCCATTTCGTTTAACCGCGAGTTCGCTTTTTCTGCGGAAGCAAAAGGCAAAGTAGAAAAAGAAAGCATAAGCCGATTTTTAGACGCGGACGATTTATTTTTACTGAATGATTTTGAAAACAATCTTTCAGAAATAGAGCGGATTATAGAAACACGGCTTCTGCACAAGCAATCGATAGACGAAATGCCTTATTTCTTATGTTTGCAACGGCACTGCACTGTGGATTTGGGAAAAGAATATGAGTCGATTCTAAGAATGTACGCCGAAAATACTGTCACTGTGCCCATAAAGGCGTTTTTCGGGGAGCTTCGCTCGGCCGAGCCATTGCCGAATCCGCTTCCCATTGCGCTTTTGAACAACAAGGTAAACCTTGACCAACTGCTTTCAATTTACAACGCGATGAATTATCCGGTGTCGTATATCCAGGGACCGCCGGGCACAGGAAAGACGAACACCATCATCAATACGATTGTAACGGCATTTTTTAACGAAAAGACCGTGCTGTTTGCTTCATACAACAATCATCCCATCGATACCGTTTTTGACACTTTGCATACGCTCACCTACACGCGTGGAAATGGGCAAACCGTTACCATTCCCTTTCCTATTTTGCGCTTGGGAAACAATAAAAAAGTTGCAGAAGCTATCGCATACATAAAAAGATTGTACGAACAGGTAAAAGACGAAACAATTTACAAAGGAACATTATCGCGTAACAAAGACGCAAAAATCGAAAGTACTAAAAAACTCACAGCGTTACTAAACCGGCATCAAGAGCGCGTCGATTTAGCAGAACGGAAGGATACACTTGAAGCACTTATCGAAAAAACACAGAATATGGATTTTCGTCTTACGCTTGAAGGGCAGCAGCTGTCGCTCATTAAAAAACGTCTGGAAGAAATCGGAGAGATTACCGATGGCGATGCGCTTGCATTACTGCAGGATGACGAAGATTTTACTAAATATATGTATTTTACGTCGGCACGTTACATTCAAAAACTTTCCGCACCCGAATATGAAGAACTACGCACCATTCTTGCTCTTTCTGCAGATGAAAAGCAAGTAAGTGCATTTAACAAGTACACAAGCAATGCTGAAAACCTGCACAAACTGCAAGCTGTTTTTCCGCTTATAGCAACAACTTGCAGTTCTGCACATAAACTGGGAGATGCAAAACCGCAGTTTGACATGACGATAATCGATGAGGCCAGCCAGTGCAATACCGCTGTTTCACTTGTGCCGATTATTCGCGGAAGGTCTCTTATGCTCGTAGGCGACCCGCAACAGTTGAATCCTGTTATTACGTTGGACGCAGGTATAAATCAGGCGTTAAAAGAAAAGTACACGATAAGCGATGATTACGATTATATCACTCATTCCATTTACAAAGCATTTTTGGCAAACGATGCCGTAAGCGAAGAAATTTTGTTGCACAACCATTACCGCTGCGCAAAAGAAATCATCGAGTTTAGCAATAAAAAATATTACGCCGACCGTCTGAACGTTATGCGTGAGTGTCGGGTAAAAAATCCACTTGCGTTTTGTAATGTGGAAGATTCGGGAGATAGCATAAAAAATTCTTCTCAGGCAGAAGCGAAAAAAGTCGTTTCCTATATCAAAGAACATCCCGACACACGCATCGGCATCATTACGCCGTTCAGAAACCAAAAAGAGTTAATAGAGGAAGAACTAAAAAACGCAGGACTTGATATAAAAAAATATCCTTGCGGTACGGTGCACGCATTTCAAGGCGACGAGAAAGACAACATCATCTTTTCACTTGCGCTCACGGGAAATACGCATGAGAAGACATACGACTGGCTGCGCAACAATCGTGAGCTTATCAATGTAGCCACATCCCGAGCAAAAGACAAACTGCTTATTGTTGCAGATAGCGGCTCTATAGAACGCTTGCACCAGCAGACAAAAGATAACAAGGGCGATGATTTATACGAGCTCGCAAACTATGTAAAACAAAACGGACAATATACCATTTCTCACCGCCAAAATACTTCACGTGCGTTGGGAACAAAGCCGTATCAAACTGAAACAGAGCAAGTATTTTTGACTACGCTCAATCATGCGATTTCAAATATCATAACGAACGGTAGGAAATTTATTGTTCATACCGAGGCGCAGATTTCTCACGTCTTTAACGGTAACGCAAGCAAATCAGATTTCTTTTATCGTGGCAGTTTTGACTTTGTGATTTATCGGGTTGGCTACCGTGGTAAAGAAGAGCCTGTTTTGGCAATCGAACTGAACGGTCGTGAGCATTACGAAGATGCGCGGGTTAAAAAACGTGACGAGGAGAAATGCCGCATCTGCCGCGAGCACGGTTTTGAGCTGATTCACGTGCAGAATTCGTATGCACGGCGGTACAATTTTATCAAGGAAATTTTGACTGACTATTTTCAGAAACAATGATATAGTGGCAATCTTTAAAAACCCACTTGTATGACTTTTTCGAGATTGTCGTCGAGTTCTGAATAACTGAAATAGCGCAGGTATTAGAACATCGTATTTTTAGAGTCACCTTGAAAAACGACAGCTTTTTGCGGTAACTCTGATTTTTATTGATTGTATCAAGTTATGGTCATAGTCCTATAATGCAAAGAATGAATTGGTAGTACTATTTTCGATGATTTTTGTTGAATAATATGATATAGTCGTCTTACGGAGTGTTTTATGCAGAAGAAAGTTTATTTGATCTTGTTTTTGATAGTTACCGGCGTGCCTGTCGTTTTAGCCCAAAATGCAGACGGGAAACATTACAGTGACTACTCACGAGGGTTTAACGGGTGGGCAGTTGCAATGTTCATAGAAGATTTAGGGAACGATGTATGGGGTGAAGAAGATGAGTTTATAGAATATGTATCTCTGAAACTAGCTGACAAACTAAAGCCTGTTTCAAAACTGACAAAAAATAACGATTGGCTTATGAAAAAAGCATTGAACGAATGGGATTACAAGCCAGGAGAGTTCTATGCTGTTATGTGTGCCGATTCAAAATATGCAACAGAAGGAATTCTCATTTTTGTTGTTATAAAACAAAAAGGTGATTTTGCATGGGTTGCATTTTTTGTCGATGAAAACGATTTAGATGATTTTGACAGTTTCTTTTAAGGGCGAGTTCTGAATGTTTATCACCCTTATCGCCACGATTGCAATTATCTTTCTTGTTCTCACATCAAACTCTGCAAAAATAAAAGGCTCGATCGGAGAACTTAAAGTAAATGCACATCTCAATGTTATTGGATCAGAGTATATTTTCTTGCATGATATCATGATTCGGAATTCGAAAGGTACAACTTCCCAGATTGACCACATTGTTTTATCCGAACAGGGGATTTTTGTGATTGAGACAAAAAATTACAAGGGATGGATTTTTGGAAATGAAAAATCCGAGTATTGGACGCAGGTTCTTTTTAAGAAAAAGTATCAGTTTAGAAATCCCGTGAAGCAGAACTGGAGTCATATCTATGCGTTAAAAACGCTATTGACAGATTTTCCACACGCGAAGTATTATCCGATTATCGTCTTCGCAGGTAGCGCTATCTTGAAAAAAATAGAATCATCTGTTCCTGTGATTTATGATACTGTCTTGAACCGCACGATTAAAAACTACAGTACCGAAAAATGTCTTTCGAGTGAAGAAGTTTTGCAGATAAAAAATTGTTTGCAGTCAGCAGAAATTTATGAACGCGCTTCTCGCAAGAAGCATGTTCAAAATATACAGTATAAAATGACGGAGCGGCAAGTACATTGGAGAAGGAAATGAAATTTATCATCGAAACAACGAAAAGCCAAAATGAGGTTTTGGAAATACTCAAGTGCACTACACAGAGTAAAACATCTGTGTTTGATTTCAGCAATAACGGGAAATATTTTAATGGCACATTTTTTGAGAGTTCTTTTAAAATCAAAAGACACATCACCTATCGGAATTCATTTCTCCCTGTGATTGTTGGAACTATTGAACAAACTGATTTCGGTTCACGGGTCAATGTCCATATGCGGCTGAATAGATTTGTCACGACTTTTTGGTTCGGTGCTGTTGTTTTCTTTTGCCTGATCGCTCCCTTTTCGGACATGGAGCCTCATGTTCGTTTTATTCCATACATCATGCTCGTTTTCGGAATAGCGGTGGTCGCC
>JAFUFE010000130.1 GCA_017470085.1 Treponema sp. | reverse complement strand
GTATGCCAACGCCTAATTGCGAGACGTTACAGATGCCGAGCATAATACAGGCTTATTCCCGCTCCGTCCCGTTCACCGCTACCTGCACAGAATATCGATCATAATGCAACAAACAGTGTGCTAACGCTACCACATATGACAGCGCGTTGTGACTCCGCTCCGTAAGCTCAAGGACATCCACGTCAAGCCCGGTACCACAAATATTCAAACAGCGCAGATTTCCCACCTGAATATAATCTGATTCCGCTGGTTCTCCGCGAACGATGGCGGCCACTGCTGCTATAGGATTGAACGTAATCGATGCAACACCGGCCGCGTAGTCATTCCCCCGTCCGGCAGGAATAAAGCCCATGCGGCAGCGGGAGAAGTCCATGCCGTTGAGCACTTCGTGAAACGTACCGTCACCGCCAAGTGCAACAACCGGTTCCCCCGACGTCGCCGCACAGAGTGACTCCGCAAGCTGTTTGCCGTGCCCGCGGCCGTTGGTTTTATGTATGGTATAATCTATATTCCTGCTAGTAAGATAGCTGGTGACTGCCGAAAGGCACCGCAGCGCAGCACCTTTGCCGCTAGCCGGATTCACAATAATATGCATGTCACCTAGTATAGCATGGAATTATATCACTGTATGTACGTATCGACAAATTTATCAACTGTTTGCCAGTATCGTTCTTCATCTGTAGTACGTGCACCGGCATGGCGTGCGCCGGGAATGACCAGCTTTTGTTTTTCACACATCGCGGCACGGTATATTTCATCAAGCATAGCGAATGGGACAAACGTATCGGCGTCTCCATGTATAAACAGCGTCGGTATCTTTGACCGCGCCACCGCGCGCACGCAACTTCCCTGTGCAAAAGAATATCCGGCGCGACGCTTTGTGATGAACGACGCGAGCGGCAACAGTGGAAATGACGGCATATGAAACATCGCTGCCAGCTGGTATTTTAATTCATCCTTAATGCTGGTGTATCCGCAGTCCTCTACAACGGTACGGACTGATGCTGGCAAGGATTCACCGGTTACCAGCAGTGCCGTTGCGGCTCCCATAGAAACGCCGTGCAGCACAATATGCGCAGCACTCTCTTTTGATACAATATGCGTAATCCAATCCATCAAGTCATAGTGTTCAAGCCATCCCATACCGATATATCGCCCTTCACTGGGTTCATGCGCACGATGTGTCGGCACCAATACATTCCAGCCACGGTCATAATAATGCCGTGCATATGCGGCCATATCGAGGGCAGTGCCTTTGTAACCGTGTATGATAATTGCGTAATGTTCAGTCGGTGCGGCAGCAGAAACGAAATACGCGTGCAGACGCAGACGGTCAAAACTTGTTATAAACTCTTCCGTCGCACTGGAAAGCAGCCATTCCTGTTCAGCGGTACGTAACGACACATCGCTCCCTGATGTATCCGCCGTACTTTCAGCCGTTGCAAGTATTTCCGGAAGCGTTGGTTTATAGACGCCGTGCCGCGCGTGCGTATCGAGTGCGAATGTCACCAGAACATGCGCTCCGACACTCGTTGCAATCAAAACAACAATGAGTACAACTGCGATTACAAGGATGATACGTTCTCCGAACATTACAGCTCCCTCCCTGTTCAATAACAAACAGCAACGCACCACGGAACGAACAGCGCCACTTTGAAAACATACCGCATAATGTGAAACAGACACATATCTTATGGGGCAGCTGTAATTGTCTTTATATATTCGCGCAGTTCATCAAACTGCTGCGTGTTTTCGCCATCCGTCTGTAAAAAATATCGCTCCGATTCATCAACCGAGATAAGTGCTGCCTCTCTTTGACCGAGCGACGCTTCGATCTGTGCGCGAAAAAAATACCACATCGCCATGTTTAAATCATCGGTAGAGCTGGCAATATAGTCATTGCAAAAATCGAGCGCGGCCGCTGCTTGATTATTCTGTATATATTGCGTGATAATTGTAGAAAACATATCGCCGTTTTCCTTGTTGGCGTCATAAACAGTTTTAAACTCGTGCGTCGCTTTCGCTATATTTCCTTGATGCAGATACAACACACCAAGCCGAAGCGGCGGCACGTATGAACCTGTAACCGTCCGTTTTGATTTCTGCAGCTGCTTTTCAGCGTCCGAATATTTACCGAGCGCTGCATATGCATCTGCAATGATTAACTGTGCTTCAAGTCGATAATCGGGGTTATTTTTATAGCACGCAACTGCCCGACGCGCCGCCACAATCGCAGTATCATATTGTGCTTGCTGCATTTCACAAAAGGCATAATTGAACCACGCATCCCCTCTCTTTTTATCGAGTGCTGTAGAGCGTGAAAAATAATCCGCTGCACCAGCAAAATCGTGATTTGCATAGAGCAGAAATGCATACTTATAAAGCATGTCTGCATTGTATACATCGGCATCAATCGCAACCTGCAAATCATCGTGCGCACGTTGAATAATAGCTTCTTCGGACAGCACCCAGTCGAATGGTGCAAAAAACAGTATGTCGTAGTAGTACAGTCCGCGCGCTGCAGAAAGAACAGGCGTCATGCCATGTACCGCAGCATATTCCTGTACCGCTGTTTCAGGATTAAATCCTATCATTTCTTCAGGCGGCGCCATCTCTGCATACAGACGCAATTCTTCTATATCTTCTTCCGCTTCTAAATCTTTCAGTGAGAAATCAAGATGACGATCGCTTGCCACAAAATATTTCAGCACAATAGCGATTTTTTTTGCGATAATGTAATCGGAATCATCATCACCGAGCGATTCAAATGCTGTCAGATATTTTTGCTGTCCAATGAGCTTGTCCGCCTGCACGATGCGCTCACGTACGGATTCAGGTGCAGCAGCATATATGTCGCGGTCAGAAGTACACGCGCTTATTGCCAGCAGCACTCCGATTAAAATAGCGCCGCATACACTTCTATAAAAAGGAGTCGTTTTCATGCCTTATATTAACATGATTCCTCCCCCCTATCAAGTAATGTCTGCAATGTATGGCGAACACCGAGTACACCGGTTAACGCTGCCGCTGCATGCGATACAGTTAAGTGCGGTTGCACTGCGCGCTCCGTACGGACGGCACGAATTAAAATATTTTTGGGCGTATGTTCCATATCTATGAACTCAAGTACCTGTACGGCATATCCTGCCGCTTCAAGGTATTCCGCACGGAGCGCATCAGTAGCGAGTGCGGCAAATCGTTCGCGGAGTAATCCATGTTTTAGAAGCACCGTAAACTCTGGCGCAGGTTCCATCAGGTGAGACAACTGCGAATTGAGTTCATGCTGACAGCACGGCACACTTAAAATTGCAGTACAGTTGTTTTTCACAGCAAACTCAAGCGCGTAATCGGTCGCCGTATCACACGCATGGAGCGTCAAGACAAGATCTGGCGGATATTCATGGTGATACGTTTCAATGGTGCCGACGGCAAAAGAAAGACCTTCGCAGTGCAGCTTGTCCGAAAGAGACGAGCACAACGTAATCACGTCTTCGCGCACATCAAGCCCCGTAATGACTACTGGCAGTTGTTTGACCACGGTAAAATAATGGTGTACCGCGAACGTCAGATATGATTTTCCGCAACCGAAGTCCACGATGTGGATTGGCCGTGTCGCTTCTCCGCGCGCACGCACAAGCGCCGGTACAATATCGTCTATGAATTCCAAAAATCGGTTTATCTGCCGAAACTTAGCGTACCGGGCGGCGCGCACGTTTCCGTTTGCCGTCATCACCCCCAACGCAACAAGAAACGGCACGGGCACACCTTCAGCAAGAATATAGTTTTTAGGACGATTGTTTCCGAATCGTACCGCTGGCGCCGTTAAAGCACGAACACGCTTTGTTATTGTACCGTGACGGTTTGCCATCATCGTAATTTCCTGCGTGTCGGTACGCACCACGCAATTACGGAATGTCGTTCCCGCATGGGTTGCAATAAATGGCTCAACTTCAGCAGCTCCCATGTGTTCATGAAAACTCTGCGTCTCGGTACGATATTCTACATAATAGGCATCCGCTCTATCTGTTGCGCGTATTTTAATACGTACATACGGTTTCCCCAAAACAGCGGGAACCAAATGTGTTGGCTTTGAAAACGTAACCGTTTCTATCATCGATGGCGGCTCCTTAAAGACAGCGGTGCAGTCAGTATACGGCATGCCGTTTTTTTCTGCAATGAACGAACGCCGACGCAGAACGTTAGGTGTGGATGGTTTGTGGAGAGAGAGAGTGTGGGGGGGGGGTATCGCTCAT
>JAFUFE010000129.1 GCA_017470085.1 Treponema sp. | reverse complement strand
GACTCTATGAAAAAGCGATGCCGGCTGATTTTTCGTATGAAGAGAAATTGCAGTGTGCAAAATCATACGGCTTTGACTATGTAGAATTGAGCATTGATGAAACAGATGAAAAGCTCTCACGCCTTGACGCCTCCGATCAAGAGAAACACCTGCTTATCGACGCGATGTACCGCACGAATTTTTTTTTCCGATCGCTGTGTTTAAGTGCACACCGCAGATATCCATTGGGAAGCCATGACGCGTCGATTCGGGCACGGTCACTCGATATCATGCAGAAAGCGATTCACCTTGCGTCGTTTTTAGGAATCCGCATCATACAGCTTGCCGGATACGATGTGTACTACGAAACAGGTACAGAAAAAAGTCGCGCGTTTTTTTTAGAGAATGTGCACAGAGCGGTGGACATGGCCGCTGCCGCTGGCGTGACACTCGGCTTTGAAACGATGGAAACGTCGTTCATGGATACAGTTGAAAAAGCGATGCAGACAGTGCGGCACATCAATTCACCGTACCTGGGCGTGTATCCTGATTTAGGAAATCTTACGAACGCCGCGCAGACGTATGGCATATCCGTAGATCGCGATATTGCGGTGGGATGCGGACACATCATCGCGATGCATTTAAAAGAAACCGTCCCTGGGCGCTACCGCGAAGTACCGTTCGGATGCGGGCACGTTGATTTTTCGGCCGGCATTCAAGCGGCGTGGCGTCAGGGGGTGCGGAGATTTACCGTTGAATGCTGGAGCACGAATCCGCCGGCATGGAATCAAGAGATCGCCGCTGCCGGCACGATGATGCGCGCTCTTTTGGACGCGTGTTCGTCACAGTGACATGCCATGCGGCTGTGCGCTTGAACTCCGGGACGCTGAACGCGCGGTCACCTTTGCCCGGTAGTGATGACGCCACCAGTGTACGGGCGGCGCCGATTGTACGTATACAGGAATCGGTACGGCACTCCGCTTGACGATCCGTGCGCGCCGCAGTACCATATCCGTGATATCCAGTTATTTATAGTAGAGCGTATTTTCATTGGAAATAGTTCGTGTTTTTGATGAGGAAAATTGATGACACAGTATGAGCGGCGCCAGTTTTTAATAGCTGCACTGCGCGCTGAATCACCGTATGCTGATGCCGTTGTACCTTCTGATGATGAAGACGCACAGAAGCAGTTGCTCCGCGCGTTGATGAATGTGCGTCCGCCAGCACCGCTCGATGACACTGTTCGCCGTGTTCAAGATGCCTATCTCATTGAGGCAATACGGGAACGCGGTGTTACCGATGCTGCCTCGCTGGTGCCGGTGCGCGGAGATCTGTATGTGTGGCGGGGAGACATCACCACATTGCAGTGTGGAGCAATCGTCAATGCGGCGAACAGCGGTATGACGGGCTGTTATATTCCGGGGCACCGCTGTATTGACAATGCGATTCACACATACGCGGGTATGCAGCTGCGCTTGCACTGTGCGCAGTTGATGCAAGTGCAGGGGCATGCAGAAGAAACCGGCCGGGCAAAGATTACGCCTGCGTATAATCTGCCGTGTACGCATATCATTCATACAGTTGGCCCGATTGTGTCGGGAGCGGTGACACAGCACGATCGCGATATGCTCGCGCAGTGTTATCGCTCATGCTGTGCGCTCGCTGATGAACACGCCGTCGGGAGTATCGCGTTCTGCTGTATCTCAACGGGCGAATTTCATTTTCCACCGCAGGCGGCCGCAGAGATCGCCGTGGCAACGGTCGAGCGCTATAAACGGCAGACAGGCAGTTTGCTAAAAGTGATATTCAATGTATTTCAGGAATCTGATGAACGCATCTACAGAAACATATTCCGCTGAATGCGCGCGCCTCGTACAGGCGCTGCGCACGGTTGATGCAGTTGCCATCGGTGCGGGTGCGGGGCTTTCTGCCGCGGCAGGTTTTTTATATTCGGGTGCACGGTTTCAGACGTATTTTTCTGACTTTGCGCGCGCATACGGTATCCGTGACATGTATTCCGGCGGGTTCTACCCGTTTGAAACGCGTGAAGAGTATTGGGCATGGTGGAGCCGTCACATCTACTACAACCGGTTCGTTTCGCCGCCACAGCCGGTATATGAAACACTGTTGCAACTGGTGCGGCATAAAGATTACTTTGTGCTTACCACGAATGTCGATCACTTATTTCAAAAAGCAGGATTTGACAGGGCACGGCTTTTCTATACGCAGGGCGATTACGGACTCTGGCAATGCAGTGTACCGTGTCATCAAAAGACGTATGACAATGAAACCGCGGTCCGCACCATGCTCGCTGAACAGCATAACATGAGGATTCCCTCTGCGTTGATTCCGCAGTGTCCGGTGTGCGGAAAACCGATGAGCATGAATCTGCGCTCAGACGCTACCTTTGTGCAGGATGCTGGCTGGTATGCGGCACAACAGCGGTATGACGCCTGGATACATCGCCATGCGCACGGCACGGTGTTGTATCTTGAATTGGGCGTCGGCAGTAACACGCCGGGCATCATTAAGTATTCGTTTTGGGAGTTTACCCGGCACAACAGTGATGCGTTATATGCGTGCGTTAATTACGATATGGCGGTGTGCCCGGAAGAAATCGCACCGCAAGCGATCCTGATACGTGCGGATATTGCCGCCGTGCTTGACGAACTGACGGCTGCCGTGCGCGTCGCCGCAGAATAGGAGCGGCTGGTACGATGGCATGGCACCGGTGGTAGGCCGCTCGGGTTCTGCTGGTGGTGACCGCGGCAGTGGCGCTTTCAGCTGCGTTTCGGCTGCCGTTTGTCTTATGCGTGCGGCCGATGCAAGGCGGAGAGACTGTGGCACAGACCGCTGTGTGCAGGTGGCACGACCATCGCCGCGAGTAGTACGATTCGGCGCTGTGCCAGTTGATCCGTGCGGAGGGTGTAATACCCCGATGCTCTGCGGCGCGGTTGGTAATTCTGTAACAAAGCGGCTCGCAATAGATTTAGCGCTGTTGCCGGAAGCCGGCTGATTTTGTAACAAAACGGGGAGTCGATATTTTTAAGACACGGGTAGAGGGTTTTGACACAGTGATGCTTTTAGTGTATAATAGTCTCTACGCTTGTACTTGATAATGGGGAGGCATATGGATAACAGTAATAACCTCATTCCTGGGTTTAATGACGAAAAAGACGATAGCCTGAAAATATCGCTTGAGAAAGTTGACAATGTGCACAGCGGGTTATGTATTTGCCTGAACGGTTATATAGATACATATAATTCAACATTTTTTCAGAAAAAAATTGCAAAAGTTGTTGAAGCAGGCTTTGTCAATTTGATTTTTAACTGTCATACGCTCAACTATGTTTCGTCCACGGGAATTGGTTCGTTCACCGCATTTCTTAAAATGGTAAAGCCACGCGGCGGAGATGTGGTGTTGCTTGAGATTCAGCCGAAAGTGTATGAAGTTTTTCAGCTGCTCGGTTTTTCACAGTTCTTTAATATTAAAGAAACGCTTGAAGAAGCGATTTTGTATTTTGAAAATGGTGCCCCGGTCATAAGCAGCATCTTTCCGAAAGTATTCGCGTGCCCCGTGTGTACAAAACGGCTGCGGGCAACTCGCGCAGGTCGGTTCCGGTGTTCCCAGTGCAAGTCGATTTTGGCGATAGATGAAGATGGGCAGATTTCGCTCGGCTAACGGTGTCCGTATTGTTTTGTGTGGAGTGTTTCACCGTTCATTGTGTTTGTCCACAATTATAGACGGTTTCTGTGGATAACTTGTGCATGAATGCGGAAATCGTGTGTATAACTTGTGAAAAATATATTTTTTTATAAAAAAAGTAGAAAAAAGTATTGCAATTTTTAATTTATTATAATACAACGATTTATAAAATCATTTTTGTGTCAATGTCGGATACTGTCCGTGGGCTACCGTCGTTTTCCGCTGATTTAAAAAAATTGCTGTGGATAACCTGTGGAAAATTGCTGTTTATGCGATAGAAAAGAGCGTAAAGCGGTTGTTAAATGCTGATTTCCGTCCGATAATCATAACAATAAGGTTTGTATCCATGAAACAAGCAGTAAAAATGCTCGTGACGTATATATTGATTCTTGTACTCGGCACAATAATCGGTACGCTCGTTGTAGCGCAGTATCATACGGTCTGTACTCTGGTGGCTGGGCACACGCAGGCACCGTTTCAGCAGGCTCTACTGGTGCAGTCGTTTTTTGCTATTGTACCGGTCGTGTTAGTCTGTTCGAGCGTGCTGCTTGCCCTCTATGCAGTCAGGCATAACGCCCGCCGTGTCATAGCGGCGGTAACGTACGGTGTGCTGTCGGCCATTACCTGGGGCGTGGTGTTTCCGCTTTTTATGGCGGTGTGCCCGGACGATGGCGCTGTCGTGCCGGCGCCACCTGCGGTGGTGCCCTCTGCGGGGTATTTTCGGCAGCTCGATCGTACGCTGTATTATACATCCGGTATCGCCGAGCACAACAGCGTACAAATAGCGCTTGATGATTTGCACCCGGAGACGATGCTCACCGAATCTGACGACGTGGCAGAAATTCTTGTCCGTCAGTCAGCGCCCTTCCACGATGTTTTAATCAGCCGGACAATGGAATACCGGGCGCTCGCTTTTTTGCATGAAGGATACGGCTATCTGATGGCGTATGCACGACGGGCATGGAGCGGCGGTATTGTGGGATGGCTCTGTTTTGCAGCATTTGGACTAGCGCTGTGCAGCGTGTATGCGTTTATCGCGATGAGCAGCTGGCGGCTCATCAATTCTATTTCAGTGTGTTTTTTCAGCGTGTGCATCTGTCTCTCTAATTTTTACTATTTTTCACGATGGCACGCCGCTGCCGGAGAGATGACTGCTAGCGGGAGCGGATTGTTCCGAGCTGTTGATGAGCCGCTTTTAGTCGGCGGCAATCTTTTGGTGGCGATTATTTTCATAACGGTGGGGGCGGTGACTGCAATTATCCGGGCACACAAACGGCGGTTGAGCGTATGAAAAAAATTATGAGCATCCTGATTGCGTATACCATTCTCTCTGCCGGTATCTGTATCGGGTATGGGTTTGTATGTGGTTCTGTTCCGCCGCTCGTTCCAGGTTTTGAGGTGTGGTACAAACTCTGCAACGGATTGCTCGTTTTTTTTCGTGCAGTACCGGCGGTCATCTTTACCGGTTTTACAATCGGCGCGGCTATTTCGTTTGGCAGAAAGCCCGACGGCAGCGTGATGCGGTTTTCTCCCGCCATGTTTAAACGATATCGCTGGACGTTGGTTGTCGCTTTGATCTGTGTATTTTTGCTGGCGGCAGTGAATGAAATTGGCATTCCGCTGGTGAATAGCAGTCAACAGTACAGTGCCCGTATGCCGGCGATGGTGCATGATTATGTGACGGTCGGCCACGAACTGTGTAGCCGTGGCGAATACCAGCTTGCCAGGCAGTACGTTCAGCAAGCGCTCACCCTTTCTCCGGATGATGATGCGGCCAATGAGTTGCAACAACGCATCGATATAGAAACAGCGGCGCTGTCCAGCGGCTGGCACAGTGTTTCGGATATGTCGCCCGCGGCATCGGCAGGAGCCTTCCCTGAACGGGCGAGCGTCTATGAGCTCCTGCAGCGGGCGGAACGCGCGGCTGAACAGCAGGACTGGTTTCAAGCGCATTACTGTGCTGAAACTGCCCTTGCGATTGCATCTCCGCGTGATATCAATCGGCAGCGGCTGCTGGCGCTTTCGGCAGAAGCGTGGAATATGCTGTCCGCACCGCGTTTTGACGGCGAGACTGCGGAGCAAGAAATTTTTGCCAAAAAACGCGAAGGTTATACGGCGCTTATGAATGATGATATTTTGCATGCATATTATGTTTTCCGTACGTTGTCGCTGCGCTCCCGTGCACTGTCTGTTGATCGTGACGTGGTGCGGTATTTGGCGATTGCTGAAGCGCGCTTGAAAAAAGAATATTTTTTTATTGATGAGCAATCCTTTACGCAGCGGTTTGAATCAGCGCGTGATGTGTATTGTGCGCTGCCGTATCATGGCGGCACGCGGATTATCTTTGTGAAAGGAATTACGAACGCCGCTGACGCGAATACAGTCGTACAATATCTGCGAAATTTTTCTCTGTTTGACCTCGACAAAGACGGCAATTACACACATGGTCTCTTTGTGCCGTATGCAAAACTTGCGCAAGTGCACGTCGGTGAATTTGATGAGGACATGCGCGCGTACTTCGATATTGCATCAGGGCCGGATACCGTACCGTCTATTTTGCTCTCTGCGGTGGACAGAGATGATGAACACGTTATGATGACACCGCTGTATTACCGTGCTGACGGATTGGAAGAAGTCTCTCCATCGAACCGTATCTTTTTGCCGATATCGTATGCCGACTATCTGCTGCTGGTAGCGGCATCGCAGGGCGCTGAAGTTATGGGACTTGAGGCGCTCTATCGCTTTGCGCCTCGTGCCGCGCAGTTCGGCTTTTCTGAAGAGGTGTATGTGCAAGTGCTGATGGATCGGCTGCTCTATCCGCTGTTTATGTTGATTTTACTATTGCTGCTTGCGTCATATGCGTGGAACAACAAGATACAAAAAACATCACCGTTTAAGTTTAAATGGGTCTTGATGTTTCCGCTCTTTACCGTATTGTTCTATCATCTTTATAACCTGTGCCTGTGGTGTTTTAAACTGACAAATTATGCAGTAATCGGCATCGTCGGAACGTCGACAATACTGTATTGGTGCATCGGTGTATACGTGGTGCTCTTCGCGCTCGTCTCATGTGTCTTTCTGTCGCGCAATGATACGTAGCCGTCTGTGCCGACGCAGTAGTGTGCAGTGTCTTGCTGTCCTGGCATTCATCGTGTTCGGTCTGTTTGCTGGCATCTGGGGAGCGATTGCGGGCGGTGCACTCGGATTGTGTTTACTGGTTATCGTCAATCGACTGCTTGAGGAAAGGCGATGGAGACAGCTGCTTGAATCCGGGAGCATGCAGTCAGCGGGCAGAGAGCCGTTTGCCGGTGCAGCGTATCTGTGTGGCATTATAGTCTATTGTATTGGCGATGCATCTGTTGCAGCATCGCTTCTGGCACGGGCGTTTACCGGATATACTGCTGACTGGCGGTTGCTCTGTCGGGCGTGCGCCGCAGCACACACATTGAACGGCGATTTACTTGTTGAGTGTTTTGTTGCTGCTCGTCTGTCTTCTTTGGGGAAAGAAGGCGATGAAAAAGAATTACTACAACACATTTTTACTGTACTCAATGCCGCAGAATGTGCCTGGGATGACGCACGCCGTGGCGTACGACCTTCGCACTATGTAGCATCATTACTCGAGTATACTGTTCGGGGTTCTGAGATTGCGTCGTCGTATGCGGTACTGGGGCTTACCCCTGACGCATCGTTTTCCGATGTGCGCCACGCCTATCGGAAACTTGCTGCGATGTATCACCCTGACCATGCGACGCATCCGTCGCGTGCAGTGGCAACGGATTTTATGCGCGTTCAACAGGCCTATGAATGTATCATTCGGCAAGCAGCTCATTCACGGTAACGGTGGTACAGCACGCTCTGCCGTTCGCGTACCGTGAGAGCTTTGACCGTTTTGCCAAAAGACGCGTTGCCGATTGTGCGTTTGTCTGCCGGTGTCAGTTGACAATGGTGATATGCGCCCCTAAATTGTGCAGTCGTTCAACCAAGTGTTCGTACCCGCGTTCGATTTGATACACATTGCTGATTCTGCTTTCACCGTGTGCTGCCATCGCGGCGATTACCATTGCCATGCCGGCGCGCACGTCGGGAGAGACAAGGTTGTCACCGTGTAGGACAGACGGGCCAGAGACGACAGCACGGTGCGGATCGCACAACGTAATGCATGCGCCCATGTTGATGAGCTTGTCAACAAAAAACATACGCGATTCAAACATTTTTTCAAAAATTAAGACCGTACCGTCAACCTGTGTAGCGACAACGGTCATGATGCTGGTCAAGTCTGGCGGAAACCCTGGCCACGGAGCGTCGTCAATTTTAGGGGTTGCGCTACCAAAATCGCGGTTGACTTTCATTTCCTGTACCGCAGGGACAGAGAGCGTTGTGCCGGTGATGTCCCAGCGGATACCGAGTTTATTGTACGAAATGCGCAAGGGGCGCATGTCGCGCGGATTGATTCCCTCGATAGTGATGGAACCTTTTGTTGCTGCTGCCAATCCAATGAATGAGCCGATTTCCATGTAGTCAGGTCCGATGGAAAACTCTGTGCCATGCAGTTTTTTCACGCCGTCGATACGGAGCACATTGCTGCCGATGCCAGAAATTTTTGCCCCCATAGTATTGAGCATAGTGCATACATCCTGTACGTGCGGTTCACTTGCTGCATTTGATATTACCGTTTGTCCTTCGGCAAGGACGGCCGCCATAATGGCGTTTTCTGTAGCGGTAACTGACATCTCATCAAGGAAAATGTCTGCCCCCATGAGTTTATGCGCGATAAAAGTAAAGCGGCCGTTGACATCGATACGGGCACCGAGTTCCGTAAGCGCAAGAAAATGCGTGTCGATTCGTCGTCGCCCAATAACATCACCCCCGGGGGGTATCATTTCTGCTGTGCCACATCGTGCGATGAGCGGTCCGGCGAATAGAATCGATGCACGAATTTTTTTTGACAGTTCGTCAGGTATGGCTGTTCCGGTTAATTGCGCCGCTTCAATTTCCCAACTGTGATTACTAATTTTTTGTACCCGTGCGCCAAGCGATTCAACAATGGCAAGCATAACGGCGGTATCTTCGATGTCAGGAATATTGTGGAGCGTTACCTTTTCTCCGGTCAATATACTTGCGGCAATACAGGGAAGTGCTGCATTTTTATTGCCACCGGCGCGTATGGTACCGCTGATGGGAAAACCGCCTTCAATACGATATTCACGCATAGTGTTGAGTTCCTCGCTGTTCGGTGCCGATGCGTGCGAGCGCAATCAATACATCAACCGCTTTTTGCATTTGCTCCAGAGACGCCCATTCATAGCGCGAATGGAAATTATGTCCGCCGGTGAAAATATTTGGCGTCGGAATTCCCATTTCAGTCAGACGTGAACCATCTGTTCCGCCACGTATCGGAGTAAAAACAGGCGTGACGCCTGCAGCGTGATACGCATCTATCAAATCTTTGACAACAGCCGGGTGGGCATCAAGTACCGCTTTCATGTTCTGGTATTGTTTTTTATGCACGACCTTCGCGGTACCGCCGTATGACAGCGCTGCGGCCTGTGCTAGTTCATCAACGACTTTTTTTCGCCGTTCAATGCCGCTGTCGGTAAAATCGCGAAGCAGCAGCGTGACAGTGGCGCGTTCAATAGTGCCGTTGATTTCCATCGGTGCATAGAATCCTTCGGCGCCGTCCGTTGTCTCCGGCGCTTCCCGTGGCGGTAGGCTGCGGACAAATGCGCTTACCATAAGCAGTGCGTTGATGAGGCCTCCTGCTCTGGCAGTTCCGGTATGTACAGATTTTCCGGTAAACGTTACCGTTGTTCCGTAGGCGTTGAAACATTCGACCTCCAGTTCACCGATATGTCCTCCATCAACCGTGTATGCCCGCTGTGCATGCAGCAGTTCTAATGGCACTTTATCCATGCCGTGTCCTGTCTCTTCATCAGGAGAAAAAATGATTTCGATATCCGGGTGGGGAACCGCTGGATGCGACACCAGAAACGCTATGGCAGTCATGATTTCTGCGATGCCTGCCTTATCATCCGCGCCGAGCAATGTGGTGCCATCACTGGTTATGACGGTTTCACGGTTTTTTCCAGCAAGCGCAAGTTCGCTATAGTCTGCGGGATCAAGTATGCGGCCTTCAGCAAGCTGTATGGGCATACCATCATACTGTTCATGCACCAGCGGCTTGACGTCTTTTCCTGACACCTCTTCAACGGTATCCATGTGTGACAACAGGCAAAACGGTGCCACATCTTCAGAGCCGGGGGTGGCAGGCAGTCTCCCGTAGACATAGCAGTTGTCGGTGACGCAGACGTCTGTAAGCGGTAGTGCGCGCATTTCTTCTGCGAGCAGCTGTGCAAAATCAAACTGCTGTGGCGTTGAAGGAATGATGCCGTTGTCAGCGTTTTTAGATGAACTCTGCGAATATATACCTACGTACCGTAAAAAACGGACGAGCAAAGGAGTTGTATTCATATACAATAAGCATAAAAGATTTTTTCTTCTTCCGCAAGATACGGTTTAGCGTGATATCGCCGCACAACACCGTGTGATAAGATGCACTGTGCCGGTCGGCTGTGCGGTCATGGTGGGTAACTCTTGTGCCAACATTCTGCTGTGGTGGGACTGCATCCAATAGGGAGTGAATAAAAAAATAAGGCGGTAATGTATACGCTGCATTGCCGCCTTATACGCTCTGCTCGGTGGTTATTTTTTGGCGGCTGTTTTGGCAGGAGCTTTCTTTGCCGCCGGCTTCTTTGCGGTTGTTTTTTTCGCTGCCGGTTTCTTTGCAGTAGTCTTCTTTACCGCCGTTGTTTTCTTGGCTGTGGTCTTCTTAGCCGTTGTTTTTTTTGCGACCGGTTTTTTCGCAACGGTTTTTTTCGCGGTTGTCGTCTTTTTCGCAGCGGGTTTCTTTGCAACAGTCTTTTTTGTGGTCGTTGTTTTCTTTGCTGCCGGCTTCTTTGCGGTTGTTTTTTTCGCGGTTGTCGTTTTCTTCGCAGCGGGTTTCTTTGCTGCCGTCGTCGTTTTTTTGGCTGTCGTTGCCATAGAGTATTCCTCCGTTTGTTTCTTTTGAGCTATTCTACGAATAGCTATTTTTTTTACTGAAAGAGAAGCCGCATCTTTTGTATGTGCTGTGCTTATCTTATCAGTCTTGACACGTTTTGACTTCGGTTTAAATGCTGCGATAAACGCATCACACCGATACGCTGCATTTTCTTTTGCACGCTGTATTTTATTATACAGTATGATTACGTTTTTGTCATCATTTTTTTTATTAATTAATAACAACCCGAAAAGCCATTGCACACTGACGTCGGACAGTTCTTTGTTGAACCACCGGATGGTATCAAATGTATTGACGCCGCACACGAGCGAGGCTGCCTCGCTTTCAATCAGGAACGATGCAATCGCATATGCCGCGTCTTTTTTTTCAGGAACAACTGCTGCTAGCGGGCTGAGCGTAAAGAGCCGTGTTAGCACGGCACGCGCGGAACCATCGGCAGGCCATACAGTTTGAAGCCGTTCGCTGAATTTTCGTGCAAGTGACCATGTCAGCGCGTGTCCATTCTGCGCGATTGTTGCGATAAGCGCATAGCAGCCGAAGAGCAGCGCGGTTGTTGTGTCCGCGGTACAGAGTAGTGCAAGAAACGCATCTCGGGTTTTCGCTTTTTTTAATTGTATGGCAAGTGGTATATTCGGTGCCGTTTTCCGAGTGCGCGTTTCTGGCGGGTACGATGCGATGAGTGTTTGGAGAGCTGCTGTGGTCGCTTCCCACTGTGCGTTCGGAGATGCGCGGAGCGGAGAGTGTTCTTGTGCGGCACAGTCACGCGCCTGTGCGTAGAAAGCGAGCGCCAGGGGGTGCACGGCAGTGAGCATTTCGTTGAGCTTTTTCACACGATGCGCACGCGGTGCTCCGCGCGTTTCGTCAGAGAAAAGAAGTGCGAGCAATCGCGGGAGCGCGGCGTCCATGTATACACCAAACGCTTCATACAACTCTTTGTATCGTATCTCTTCCCATGCTTCTTGCAAATCAGGGCAGCCGCGCCCCGCAAGCGTTTCGCACAAGATGCGCCATTTGTTATCTGCCGTGTCCGCAACTTGGTGAATGTGCAAGTACACCTGCGATTCGAATCCGTTGAGCGCGATAAACATGCCGCGCTCGCATATGTCGCGGCTTTTGCGCACGTACCACAGCGACGAGCGTTGTTCATACAAAATGCAGTATGAGTCATCTTCTGCGTTCAAGCCCAATCCTTCTGAAATGCTGCGCGTCTTTACGTGCACATCTTTTTCGTCGCTGCCTGTTTTGACAGCGTATTCGCACGACTGTTTTATCCAGCCGCTTGCGCGCTCGTATTTGTTGTTGTACAGCACGAGCGTGCGCGCGCCGCCTGCATCGTTTGAATAGGCGAACACGTTTTCGTTTACGCTGCCCTCATTCCACACATCGTAGAACAAAAAGTTTTCGACGTGCGCAAACTGCCAGCGGTTTTTCATGAGCGGAAAAATATCGTGCCAGTGGCGCGCGACAAGAGATTTGTCGGGCGTTTCGTTGCGATACGCTTTTGTGTACTCCATGCCGTACTTTTCTTCAAAGCCCTCAATCTGCCCGTGACCGAACATGGGCAGACCCGGCATGGTGACCATGAGCGTGCACACGCCAAAATATTTGTCGCCGCGCCCGAACTGCGCAACAGCAGTTTCCTCGTCGGGATTGTTCATAAAATTAACAAATCGCTTGAGCACTTGCGGGTCGAACTTGAGCGTGTTTTTTACTGTGTCGCGATATTTTTTATTCTCTTCTTTTTTGAGCATGTTCATGAACGCGCTGTTGTACACGCGGTGCATGCCGAGCGTGCGCACAAAGTAGCCTTCCATCATCCAGAACGCTTCAGCGAGCAACAGCGTGTCGGGCACTTCCTGCGCAATCCGGTCTACAACCTCACGCCAAAACTCGTTGGGAATAGCGTCGTTGAACTGCTGCGTGGAAAGCCCTGTTTCGCTCCGCGTTGCAATATCGCCGCCGTGTCCCGGCTCCGGATACCACAACCGTCGGATATGTTTTTTTGCGAGCACCATTGCTGCATCAAACCTGATAATCGGAAAATTTTTTGCAACGTTGATGATTTGCTGCATCACCGCTTCGCGCGCGGAAGGATTTAAAAAATCGATTTGCGCCGTATCGTTCCACGGCAGCCCCGTGCCGTCATTCCCGTGATAGATGTAGCGCACGTCGCCCGTGTAGTTGTCAACGCGCTTAAAGATGACCGCGCAATCGGTTTTGCTGTAGTAGTGGTCTTCAAGATAGATGCCGACTCTGCCGTCAGCAGAAAGATTTTCGCCATTGAATGTGTAGTGCGGAAACGGGCAATCGCGCCGCTGCACAAACACATCCGGTTTTTCGACAACCCATTTTGCATCCATGCCCGTGTGATTCGGCACCATGTCTGACGCGAGCCGAATGCCGCGTTGCCACAACCGCGTTCGTAAATTGATAAGCGCATCCCACCCGCCAATGTTCTGCGCAATTTCGTAATCGTACAAGCTGTACGCGCTCGCCGCCGCTTCAGGATTTCCGCATATCTGCTTTATGCGGCGGCTCGCGTTGCTGCGCTCCCACAAGCCGATGAGCCACAGCGCAGTAAATCCTTCGTCGCGCAACACATCAAGCTCTTCGTCAGGAATTTCATCAAGGCGCGAAATTGCACGTGCGTATTTTTTTGAAAGCTGGTCGAGCCACACGAGTACTGTCTTTGCCATGAGCACTACTTTCGGCATCCAGTCGCTGTCCGCGCTGAAGCGCTCATACTCTTTCATAAGGTTTTCATAGCTGTACGGAACCGTGTCGGCATCTCCGCCGCCGTGCCACAGCGCCTTTTCTTCTTCGCTGATTGTGTCGAGCGCGGCGAGCAGCCGTTTCAAAAAATCGCCGAGCAGCGCTGCCCAGTGCGTGATGATGTATTCAAGCTGTCCGCGCAAACTTTCGGGGCTGAACACGACCGGCTCTTTGAGCAAGTGTATCAAATCGTGATTGAACGGCCCGAACGGCGGAAGCGGTGCAAAATACGAGCGCAGCGTTTTCCAGCTGCGTGCGTACAGTTTGTTTTTTGCAAGCGCTGCGTCATCAAACAGAATGGCAAATCGCTTGAACGCAGGATTTTCGTTTGCCAAGTGGAGCAGCACGAGTTCTTCGAGCGTCTGTTCGCGGTTGGTGCGCCGTCGCTTTGTACCGGCGTCGTGCGCTGTTGCCGCAAGATATTCCTGCGCAGAGATTTCTCCGTTGTACACAGCAACCGGCGGAAACTCATCGATAAATGCGAGCAAAAGCTCATCGACTGAAGCCGCGCCATATGTGTCGTCGAGGAGAGCGAGCGCGTCTGAAAATGCATTCGGCGCAACATCGCGGCGGTACAGCATGCACACGTAATGGAACACTTCGTCAATCAATCCCATCGCGTTCAAACTTCCGCTTGAGATGCGCTGTTCGCTCATGCTGCGCGCGTCACACAGCGCGTTGATTTTTTCTGCTGCCTCGCGCACTGTTTTTATGTTTGTGAAGATGACGTTGCCAGAGGACGCGTACAGCGATTTTGAGAAACCGCATGCATCGCGTACCGCTTTGCTGATGTGAAATTCATTGCGCGAAATTTTCACTTACTGCCTCCCGTCGTGACTTTTTGCAATCGACTGTAGTACGTGTATCAGTGTATCATCTTTTGCCAAAATTGCAAGCGGCACCGGCATGCGGTATGTCCAGTTGAAATCGCTCACCGTGCCGGGAATGTTGATGCGCTCATCGCACGCGCGTTCAAGATAGTACGCCTCGTTGAGGTAGAGATAATCTTGCAGCGGATTGATAAACCAACAGCTGTTCGTCTGTGCGCTCTCGGTAAAAATCGCACGCGCGACCTGTGCCGTAAACGGTGCGCTTGCGTGTGTCGCGCTATTTCCCGTTGCGATTGAATCCGCGCTGTTTGATTGCGCATAGTCGCTTCCAAACTCGTTTGCCGCGCCGCTTGTGTTCGCCGCTCCCAGTTTGCTGCCCGCCGGCGCCACAACAAAATCAGCTGTATGCGTTTTGATAAAAAGCCGCGCCGCGTCAGGTTCGCGCTCCCACCACTCGCGGAGCGTTGGCGAGTCGTGCACAGACATTGTAGTAACAGACAGCGACGGATACTGTGCAAAGGGCACGTACGGCTGCCCCTCGTTTTGCCACGCACGCGACCAGCGCACAACACGCAACGACAAAATGCCGTTTGCTTCCATAACGCGCGGCACGCACGCTATGTTCACGCCCAAATCCTCGCCGCACGGAATCATGTCTGTTGCAGACGTGAGCGCGCCGAGTATGTCAGACGCGTGCGTCTCCCACGACGCCTCGTCCGCGCACGCTGCCGCTTCAAACAGCGTGCAGAGCGTCTGCCGCTCCGTCTCTGAAAGCGACCGCCACGCCGTTGCCTGCTCGTGCAGCCATGCTCGCGCGAATGTGCCGTCAAAAAGCGTGATGAGCACGCGGTCGCGCCACTTTTGCGCGAGCGCTTCTTTTATGCGACAAGCGGCATCATCGTTGCAAAAATCGCGCAAGTCAAGCGCGTATATGTCGCGGTCGCCGCGAACAGTTTCATTGAAAAGCCACAGCTCTTCGCCCGGCAGCCGCGTCATGCAGGTGGAAAGAATCGCGTGCGCGCGTTCGTGATTCCACGTGATGTCTTCAACAAGCCCCGTGTGCACGTGCGGTTCAGAAAGCCAACGGATTCGTTCGTCGGTGAATCCCGCGCTGTTCAACGCCGAGCGCGTAATCGCTCCGCCCGGCTCCGCATGGCCAAGCACCGCAGTCGTGTCATATTCGGGGCACGCCCATATCCTGAAAAAGCCGAGCACGTGGTCAAGGCGATACGCGTCGTAATACTGCGCGCCTGATGCAAGCCGCGCTTTCCACCACGCGTAGCCAGTCGTCTGCAGCGTTTTCCAGTTGTACGTGGGAAATCCCCAGTTTTGACCTCCGGGATTTTCTGCATCCGGCGGCGAGCCTGCGCGCAGCGCGTGATTGAAAATTGCCGGATGCGCCCACGCGTCGCACGAATCCTCGTTCATTAAAATGGGCATGTCGCCTTTTAAAATGATGCCGCACTTTTTTACGTCATCGCTCGCTTTTAAAAATTGCTCGTGCGCGCGGAACTGCATCCACGCGTAAAAAAGATGCTCGCGTCGGTGTGCGCCGTCATTCCATCGCGCAACAATTTCTTCCTGCGTCACAGTGCGGTCTGATTCTTCCCACGACTTCCACGACGCTTGCAGGTATTTCCATTTAAGATTTTTGTACACCGCGTATGAAATCACCCAGTCGTTTTGAGAAATCCACGCGGCAAGCGGTTCTGTTGGCGCAGCATGATGCGCGATGTCCGTCGCCTCGTAAAGCGTGCGAAGCAACGCCGTTTTCGCATTGTGTATGCCGTCGTAGTCAAAGCGATTTTTATGCGGGAACGACGAGACGAACGAATCGTACTGTTTTGCAAACTGTCCGTCGCGCGCATACAGCGCATCGAATTCAGGAAGCTCGCGAATGGCAATGTACAGCGGATGCAGCGCAAACGCAGAGAGCGCGCTGTACGGCGACGACTGCGTGCCCGTGTCGTTTACCGGAAGCAACTGAATGATTGAAAGCCCCGCCGATGTGCAGAACCGCGCAAACTCCGCAAGGTCTGGAAACTCACCGACAGCAGAATGCTTTTCTGTGTAGAGCGCAGCAAGCGGAACAGCAACGCCCGTGCGTCGTGCAAAAGAAGCGGTGTCCGCGGTGCCCGCGCGATTTCTTTGTTCACTCATTGTATCAGTATAGCATGAGTTTATGAAAAAGAGAAAAAAAATCTGCACACACCCATAATGAGTGCCCGCACACAGCATGTGCTTTTTTGGAGCGAGCGGTGGGAAGAGCCGTGCCTGCGCGGTTCGGTCACCCTCATTCCTACGGAACGGCGCGCTGCAAGCGCACCGCCGCTTCGGCGCGGGCTCTGTTGCTTCCGCAGAAAGTGTGTTCGTTAGCAAAGCACGCCGCGCGACACAAGGTCGCGCGGCTCGCCAACACGGAAGTTGTCCGTCTGACCAGCACGGACGCTAGAGACCTGACCTGCTCTTAAAAAAAACGCTGCATATGCTGTGCTATTCGTCGAGAATGGTGATCTCTACGCGGCGGTTTTGTGCGCGCCCAGCTTGTGTGTCGTTGGATGCGACGGGGTTTTCTGCGCCGCGGCCTTCTATAAATATGGCGTCATTTTTTCTGACGCCTTTTTCAATCAGGTATGTGGCCACTGCTTGTGCTCTTTGTTCAGAGAGCTGCTTTCGTCCCGCCGCGGTTCCGCTCAATGCCGTGTGTCCGGTGATGAGCAGGTCGTTCGGATACTCGGCGAGTATCTTTGCGATTTCGTTAAGCTTTTCGCGCTCACTG
This sequence comes from Treponema sp., assembly GCA_017470085.1. GTDB lineage: Bacteria > Spirochaetota > Spirochaetia > Treponematales > Treponemataceae > Treponema_D. Next base: position 24,436 of record JAFUFE010000129.1, on the reverse strand, counting down.
TTTTCAAGCCGTGCGGAGTTCGCCTGAAATGCAATGTTTTCGATACTGATGGTGAGCCCCTGTTCGGTTCTCGTAACGGAGATGTTTTCAAGCCCAAGTTCTTCAACCGTCGCCTGAATGTCGGCGACGTTTTTTTCGGTGCCTGCACGAATAAATTGCGTGACTTCCGCTTGTGCTGCCCCTACAAACAAAAATATATCACCGGCATACGTTTCTATGGTGATACGGAACTCTTCAGCGTAATGGTCGAGCTGGCCTTTTTCGTTGTCCCAGAACAAAGTTTGACGGGAGTAACCGTTTGTCGCCTGCGGTGCGGCCGCTCGTGCACGCGTCGGCGCCGGGCTTTCAAAGTACAGGCTGTACGTCACTTCGATGATGTCAAAGATGCGACCGTCGTCTCCTTGTTCCGTTCCCGTGTACGTGTATGTCGCGTCGAATGGAATTTTAAAGGGCGTTTCAATTTCAAATGTCTGCCGTAAATCATGCGCTTCATGTCCGCGTGCAGTCCATGTGTCTCCCGGCCGGACGGCGTAGTCCGGAAAGACGGGAACATCACGGACGGTCGGCATAAAGTAATCATCGCTGATTGTATAGTAGCCGCGGCTGTCGCGTGTAAAAACACTTTCGTACTGTTCCCCCCACTGGAGCGGCGTGTCGGTGGCGACGTTGTTGCCCTTTTCTGTCGTCATAAATGTCGCTTCTATGGTGCCGGAACCGTCCCGAGCAGTGTCGGTTACCTTGACGGAGATGCGGTTGACAATCGTTGCATGGTGGTGAAGATTGCCATTGATAAAAACGTCTTCCTCAACGGTAGAAAGAATGCGGGATGTGTCTTCCCGCGCGTACTGGTATCGGAGCAGTTTTGCCGCTGCATCCTGTGCAGAAAGTGTGCCGCCCGTGCAGATGAATACCATACAGGCGCAGTACGGAATCAGTCGTTTCATACGTATATCCTTATTCATAGAACAATAGAAATACAGAAAAAGTTTCTTGCATTTTGCTGCGGGGCGTGTTATTTTTCAGCATGCAGATTATTCGGTTTTTGGCTGGGGTGCCGATCTCGGCGCTTGTGGTGGCTGTCAGCGTTCTGAGCATCGCCGTCGCGCTCATCTTTTTCCTGTTGGGCAAAAAAATCGGGCAGCTGGAATACGAGCGCACTACCGCCGGTGTGCTCCGTGCAGAACGGGCAGATGCCGTAAAGCGCTCCCGCGCCGTCCTTGCCGGTCAGCTAGCGGAACACGTTGCGCCGTTTTTGCCGGGATTTCCGTGCAATCCCGCTGACGTGCGTTTTATCGGCAAGCCGATAGACTTCATCGCGTTTCCCGGCGCCGCAGAAGGACGGACGGTGACGGAGGTGGTGTTTATCGAGGTGAAAAGCGGCGGGGCAACGCTGTCCGCACGGGAAAAAGAGATACGCGCCGCCATAGAAATGGGGCGCGTGCGATACGTAGAATATCATTTGTAAATAAAAACGCGTCGCGCCGCTGTAGCCGCGTTTGTACCGGCCTTGAGTTTTTGGAAGCAGTCTGCTGTATTGCTGTGCGTACCGTTTGTGCAGCGGGGCGCTCAAGGCACGCGTGCACAGATTGCTGCCTTTCCGCCGGTGCATTTTTTTAGCCGGGACTGCCACTGTCTGCCGTTCGGTTCAGCGCCGGGACGGTAGGTTAGTTTGCATTCCCTTACTAGTCCCGGTGTGCGCGTACGTGCCGGAAAGCGCTTAATGTGCGCTGAACCGTATGTGCTGCCAGAGCGCGTTGTATTTTTGTAGGTCTTCGCCAAGGTCAAGCTTCAGCTCGCAGCCGTCCATTTCTTCCGCACGGTACATGGGCGTGGTGGTTAAGTACTGTGCCGCTTCGGTGTTGACGTATGACGGAAATCGGAACGTGTCCAGAAATTCTGCGTAGATTTCCGGGCGATGAATGAAGTTGATAAATTTCATGGCGAGGTCGTAGTGGCGCGCATTTTTCAGGATGACCATGGAGTCGATGTACATGGGACCGCCGGTCTCCGGAATAAAGAAATCAATCATGTCTGCCTGCCGCTCTTCAGGTACTTCGCCGTAAACGACTTCAGCATAGCCTTGACAGACCCAAAAGTCGCCGAGGGCAAACGACTTGCCGAATCCTTCCGCATCAAACTTTACCAGATTCGGCTTCCATACATTGTTGATTAAGTCGGCTGCCGCGCGGAGTTCGTCGTCATCCGTTGTGTTGATCGAATGCCCCTGAAATGCGAGTGCGTCGCCGAACACCTCGCGCATGTCGTCCATCATCGATGCGTGCCCCTTGATGCGCGGGTCGGCAAAGATGCTCCAGTCTCGCGGATAATCGTGCAGCCGCTGTTTGTTGACGGAGATGCCGGCCGCTCCCATGTAGTACGGCACTGAATAGCGCATGTCAGGGTCGAACAGCGTTTTTTCCAGTACAGACGGATTGATGTACCGTTTGTTTTCAAATTGCGTGTGGTCGATTTCGCGGAGCATGTCGAGTTTAATCATGATGGACGTGTAGTCCTGCGATGGAACGGTGATGTCGTATCCGTCACCCCCTGCAACTAGCTTTGCGAACATCATTTCGTTTGAGTCATAGGAATCGACTATGACCCGGCAATTGTATTCCTGCTCAAATTTTTTGATGACTGAATCGGGGGTGTAGTACGTCCAGTTGAACAGGTACAACGTGTTGTCGTTTTTTGAACACGACGTGAATACTGCGATCGTTGTAACGACGAGCACAGCAGTAAAAAAGCGGTGATTGTTTTTCATATATCACCTCCTTTTATAAAAAAATATGCCGGGCTCCAACGAGTCCGGATTGTCTACAGCGGCAATTAATGCGCAGCAAATGTTTTTAGTCCGCGTCGCAATACAAATGCGAGAATGCAGGTGGCCATAATCATGATGAATGAAAGCGCGTTGATAACCGGCGATACGCCGAAACGAATCATCGAGTATACGTAGAGCGGCAGCGTCGTTGAACCGGGTCCGGAAACAAAAAACGTGATTACGAAGTCTTCGAGTGACATCGTTACCGCCATTAAAAAGCCGGACAGAATGCCGGGCATGAGCGATGGAATAATCACTTTGAATAATGTCTGTAGTTCTGTTGCTCCTAGGTCGTGCGCCGCTTCTATGATTGAATAGTCGAATTCGTCGAGCCGTGCATTGACCATAAGGAATACGAACGGCAGACAGAATGTGGTGTGCGCTGCGAATATGGTGAACAGTCCCGTTGCGATTCGCATCCTGTTGAAAAACAGAAGCGTCGCGACGCCGACGATAACTTCTGGCAGTACCATCGGCAGGTAGGTGATTGTCTGAATAAAGCTGCGGCCGCGAAAACGGAACCACATAACTCCAATCGACGACAGTGCGCCGAGTATCGTTGCAACGGTTGCAGAGGCGAACGCAACGATAACGCTGTTCAAAAGCGCTTCCCACAGCGGCCGCGAATTGAACAGCAGCTCGCGGTACCAGCGGAGCGACAGGTGCGTAAAGGCGGCACTTTTCCCTTCATTGAACGAATAGAAAATGATGACGATGAGTGGCAAAAATAAAAATAGCACCGTGAGCGCAAGCGTAATGCGTGAAAACGTCAATGGCCGGCCGCGACGCTTCCATGACTTCTTTGCATGTCGTGCCGGTTCTGTCGTCATTTTTTTCTGGAAGAGCGCGCGTTGGACAACAAAAAAAATGCTTTTGTTCATCGGTTTCCTCTGGTCAGCGGTGACAGCGGTTGCAGCGTTTCTTCTTTTGCGGTTGCCTTTTTGAGTGTCGCCTCCCGTCGGTTTGTGTGCATCATCCAGAGGATGCCGGCAACGCTCACGAGTGTAATCACCGTGCTGAATGCGGCGGCGATAGGCCAGTTCCGCGTCTTTTGCACCTGGTCGACGATTGTATTCCCAAGCATGTAGGAATCTTTGCCACCGACCAGCAGCGGTACGGTGTACGAACCGAACAGTGGGATGAACGTAAAGATGAGCGCCGTGATGATACCGCTTTTGATGCCGGGAATGAGCACCAGAATCATTGACTGAATTTTTGTGGCACCGACATCCCGCGCTGCTTCAAGCAGGGAGAAATCAAATCGGTCAATCGCTGTGAACATCGGGAGAATTGCGTACGGCAGATACATGTACACCGACACCACGACGACTGTCCGCTGGTTGTACAGAAATTGCACATAGTCCTGCGTCAGGTGTACCGTGCGCAGCAGCTGATTTAAGATGCCGTCGTTGTTTAGAATTGTCATCCACGCAAAAATGCGGATGAGCGAATTCGTCCAAAACGGAATGATGATAAGGAAAAGCAGTATCGTCTGTGCGGAACTCCGCGCCATAGCATAGCCGCAGGGCAGCGCAATCACAATAGTAATAAATGTGGCGATGACTGCTATCTTTATGGTGCGGATAACCAAAATGCCGTATTCGGGGTTGAGCATCTGGCGATATGCGTCGAGAGAAAACGTGTGCTCTACACCGCCGTACAGTCCTTTCTGCAGAAAGCTGTACACAACGATGATGACAAGCGGTGCGATAAAAAACACGCAAAACCATATGCCCATCGGCCACGCATAGAGGGCGCCGTGCAGCCGGTCGTGCCGTGTACTGCTCTCCGCTGTGGTGCGGTGTGAGTGTTCCGTTTTGGTATTCATCGTTCAATGTCCTCTACGATATAGCCGTCATTCGCCGCCCAGGAGACATATACTCTGTCTTTCCATTGGATTGACGGCCCATTGTCCAGATAGTTTGTGTGCTGCTTGAACACTTTGATGATGGTGCCCGTGTCGAGCCTGACGTAAAACTTCGACTGGAATCCTGAATAGACCGGCTCCTCAACGATGCCGCTGAACACGTTTATGTCAGTTCTTCCCCCTGTTTCCGGCGGCTCTTTGGTGATGCGAATTTTTTCTGGGCGAATAGTGAACATAACTGACTGTCCTTTGCGGGTCGCCTCATAATCCGTCACCTGCATGTAGCGGTCAAGGCTTGCTTCTGCAGCTGTGTCCGATGCGAGCGGCGCCTGATGGCCGAGCGTTGGAACGGTGAGCGTTACTAGATAGTCGGGGTCGTGTCCGGGAGCCTGATGTGGCACGCAATCCGCTACCTGCGCTTCAAACAGGTTTGTCTCGCCGATAAACTGTGCTACAAACTGCGTCGCTGGACTTTCGTAAATTTCAAAGGGCGTTCCAATTTGCAGCACGTGCCCTTGATTCATAACGGCGATGCGGTCGGAAACAGACAGCGCCTCGCTTTGATCGTGCGTCACGTAGATGAATGTGATGCCAATTTTATCGTGCAGATTGTCAAGGTCGATCAATAAATTGGCGCGGAGCTTTGCATCCAGCGCAGACAGCGGCTCGTCAAGCAGGAGCACCTTTGGCTCATTGATGAGCGCTCGCGCAATGGCTACGCGCTGTTTTTGCCCTCCAGACAGCTGATTTGGCTTTTTGTCTTGGTGCTGGTCAAGCTGCACGAGATGCACGTAGTGGCGCACTCGTTCGTCGATAGCTGCGCTACTCATTTTTTTTAAACGGAGAGGAAACGCTACGTTTTCATAGACGGAGAGGTGCGGAAAAAGCGCGTACGTTTGGAACACCGTATTTGACGATCGTTTGTTCGCGGGAAGGGAAATCACATTTTTTTCATCGAACAAAACCGCGCCGTTGTCAGGATATTCAAATCCGGCGATGATACGGAGCAATGTCGTCTTGCCGCATCCGGACGGACCGAGAAGTGAAAAAAATTCTCCCGGCTGGATGGAGATGCTCACCTCATCGAGCGCGCTGAAATCACCGAACGCTTTTGAAACATGGTCGATGGTAACATGACATCCGTTCAATTCAAGTTCCCCCTAAATGAGTGAGGTATAAATACATGCGGCGGAATACCGTCGTACGTCTGCTTTAACAGGTCACCGGCTGTCAGCGCACAAAAGCGCTCGGTGTTGCCATCCCGCCAAAAAACAGCGGGGAGCGGGCAACACTGATAGTGTAAAACATAGAGTGCTGTGAATCCCCCGCTTTGTCAATACGTTTTATACAGTTTATTTCTGCCGTGAATACACGTTCCGTGCGATGCGCCCGCGGCGGCTGGTGTGAAGCCGTCAGCATCGTTGGGGGTGTGGCGGTACACGGCTTTGAGCGGGGGGTGCAATAACGCGTTGGTACAGAACGCGCTCCTTATAACATCCTATTCGTATTGCTACAACATGCGCTGTAGCAGGACGAATAGCAGCGTGCCGCCTCCGATACTCAACAGCGGATTGTGCCGCCACCGGTGTACCGCCACGATTGCCGTGAGCGCAATGATATGCGGTGCACCGAAGGGCGCTGCTGCGAAGCGTACGTCTTTGAAGCAATAGACGAACAGAACCGCCATAATCATCGGGGGAATATATTTTTCGATAAATGCGATGATGCGCGGTGGCTTCCGGATGGCAAAGAGCAGAAAGGGAAGTGCTCGTGTAGCAAAGATGATTGCTGCCGACAGCACCGTTGCCAGCAGTGCGGTGCGTACTGGCAGGGCACTAGCCACGGTGTTCCTCCGCGGTGCGGTGCAGGTCTGCCCTGTGTCTGATAATCAGGACCACTATGCCGCACGTCAGTGATGCAAGCAGAATGTGTTCCGGCGGCAGTACGCCCAAACGAGCGAGTAAAATCATCCCCACGGTGACGAGCGCGCCGATCGCTGCGGAAGATATATCGTGCGTCTGTTCAATCTGGTCCATGAGTAAGACGGCGAACAGCGCCGTGAGCGCAAAGTCCACCCCCGCAAAGTTGAACGGCAGCACCGTTCCGGCAACGGCACCGATAGTGCTCCCGATAATCCAATAGCTCCAGTCGAGCAGTGCGATGACCGCATAGTACCGACCGGGCGGTACCTGCTCGGGAGGCGCTGTCGTGGTGAGCAGCGAATACGTTTCATCCGTCAATAAGAAAATGAGCGGCACTTTCCACGCGCCAGCGGCAGTGAATTTGGTTAACAGCGAAAATCCGTAAAACAGATGGCGGATGTTTAACAACAATTCGGTAAGCGCTATAGTGCCGAGCGAGGCTCCTGTGGCGAACAATCCGGCGGCCATGTATTGCCCCGCGCCGGCATACATGGTGACGCTCATAACCGGAGCGAGCCACCACGGATATCCTGCGTCCACAATCATAAGTCCGGCGGGAATCCCGATTGCAATATAGCCAAACAGAACGGGTATCGTTGTCCGCGCCGCCTGTCTCCATACTTCTTTCGTCATCGCGTGCAGTATATAGTTTTATCATCGCTCCGTCAAAGTCTTTTCTGTTTTGAAAAACGCGCTCTGTCAACACGGGTTTGTGCGGCGTGTGGCGGACAATTTTGCTGGGTGAATCGCGGCGGGACTGTTCCGGCGGCGCAGCGCCACTCGCTGCAGTGCGCCTGATGCTGCCCCGGTAACACCAGACAGCTATACGGTAGCTTTTTTATGCGAATTGTGGTATATTCAACGGTATGTGCATATGTGCGCGTAATACATTTTCGGGAGCACGGTGATGGTTTCACTGATTGTAGGAATTATTTTTATTGCGTTTACCGTTTTTTCGCTGTTGCCCGCGGGACCGCTCGTCTGGGGAACTGATGTCATCAATTTTCTCAAAGGGGGGCTGCCGATCTTTGCCGCCTTTGTCGGAGTCATCTGTCTGTTCATCGGTGCGGCAGACATTAAAGATAAAAAAGAGGCGATGAAAGAAGAACGCGAAGCCCGCGAACACGAAAAATCTACGGAAGAAAATACATAGCGCGTCCTGTCCATTCGGCTCAAGGTACGCGTCCGTACTGTTTTTCGGCATTTTGCCGCGCGCGTCGAGCATAACGGCCGGTCACCGGCGTCTGTCAGCGCGGATACACAGCGCCCCGTCCGTTGGCCGCACAGCGCCGTTTTTCTATTCCATCGGGTGTTTTTGAGCAGCACTCATTCTCAAAGCTATGGTGCTAGCCGCTTTTGGGGCGCTGAACGCTTTATGTAAACGCGCCATACGTCCACGCCGTGTCTCCGCAGCAGGGCGTTCTCAGCACGGCGCTCCCTGCCTTGTGCGGTCGGCGTGCGGTACCAAACACACAGTTCCGCCGCCCTGCCGGTAGCTATTGGCGTCCATCGTACGGTGAAAAAAATCGAAACAAACGTAGTTTTCGCTGTTAAATTCAAATAAATTTGTTTTTATTTTTTTTGCTTGTATGTAGCAGATATTAGTGTTATAATTAAAGAAATAAGTTATAGGGTATAGTAAAAGCACCCTATTATTTTTGTATCTTTGCGTCGTACTCGATGGTGTTGCACTTTTCGTGGTATGCCGTTACCACGGAGGACGTCAGGGACGTTTAGATATTTTTACGGGAGACGAACGATGGAAAAACTTTCGATAGACGATATCGGCACGGGCTTGAAAGACGAACCTACCGTCAGTTCAGATTGGGTAAAGTGGTCTCCAAACTTGGAGCTCGGCATTCCCGTCATTGACCGGCAGCACAAACATCTGGTTGGTATGTGCAATGACCTGCACGAAGGCTTGATGAAATTTCACGGCGGAGACAAAGCGTCGTGGCGGGCAGCCATCGCTACGGCGTTGCGGCAGACGGTGGAATATGCGCGCACTCATTTTGCCGATGAAGAAAAGCTGATGCGGGCGAGCAACTTTGAAGGGTACGAAGTGCACAAACAGCACCACCACGATTTTATTCTGACGGTCTCGAAGGTACTGGTCAACTTTGAAGACGTAACGCTGCCGCTTGCATTCGATTTTGCCGATTATCTGCGCGACTGGATTTTAAGCCACGTCGCCTGCGAGGACAAATTGTACTGCCCGGTGATTAAAGCGTTTTACCGCAATTTTAAACTGATGCAGCAGCAGGCACAATCACAGCAGGGCGAATAAAGCCTGCGACGTACTGTTACGGCGTTCTGCTCGCCGCATTATCACGAAACGTACGGCAGCGCCGTTCGGAGCTTTACCAAGCTGGCGCCGCGTGGCGTCTATTTTCTGCGTTTCCCCATATTACCGCGTGCCACGCCGTCGACCGGTAGTGATTACTCAAGATGGGAACCTATCTTCACGGAGCGACCGGTGTGCGACCGCCTCGCTGCTGTACATTTTCATGGAAGCGTTCTGTCGGTTGAGCGGTGCCGTGTTCATCCGGCTGTATGGCAGCTTGTTTGCGTGTGCGGTGAGCGCGCGCAGCATGCGTATATCGCAGTTTAAAACAATGCTGATAATCTGTGCGGTACCAGAGCGAGAACAATCGAGGTGCCGGTTTAAAAGAGGGTAACGGCGGTTTTTCCGGTACCGCCGTCTTCAGGTGGTGCAAAGTGAAACTCCTGCACCACCGGCGACCGCGATAAATAGTCGTGTACCGCCTGCTGGAGGACGCCGTCACCTTTTCCATGGATGATGCTGAACGTCTTGAAGTCGTGCACAACGGCGCAGTCGATCTGCTGCTCAAGTGCGCGTAATGCTTCGTTTTGGCGCATGCCGAGCAGACGGAGCTCAAAGGCGGGGCGCCGTTCGCTTCCTTCGTGCGAGGCAAGGTCAACGGTGACGGAAACGCTGCGAGCGGGTGGCGCGCACGGCGACAGGTCGTGTTCGCTGACTGTCATGCGGATGCTTCCGAACTGCACGAGCCATCCTGATTTTTCTTTTGAGACGAGCGTTCCACGCTGCCGTGTTCGGTTTTCTGTGACAGACATACCGGGGGTGAATACGGGGGCGGCATCCGCATCCGAATCAGCAGGCGTCGTAGGGTGCTGCCCCCACAGAGCAGAGGATGCCGCGCCGTTTGTTTCAGGGCTGCTGGCACATGATTTTCCGGAGCCGTGCGCTTGTGCCGCTGCCAGTTTTTTTCGTGCCGCTTTGAGCTGCTGCCGTTCATCGGCAAGCGCATTTTCTTTTGCAGTAACTGTTTGCGTTACGTCTGCGATATACTGTTTGACGGCGAGCGTCTTTTCAAAAGTCAATGCGCCTTCGCGGATAGTGCGCATCACCTGTTCGAGCTGCTTTTTGCTGTCCGATAAAAACTGCTGGGCATCCGCTTGTGCGGCTGTATCCAGTTCGTATGCCCGTTCACGCAGGGAAAGCTCTTTTTCTGACAAGCGCTGTTCTCGTTCACGGAGTGCAGCTTCGTGCGCTTTTGCCTGTTCGAGTGAAGCGGCGAGTTCGTCTTTCATTGCGGTGAGGCTCGTTATCAAAGCCGATACGTCGGCGTGCTGCCCTGAACTATAGGCACGGGCGTGTGCAATGACTTCAGGCGGTATGCCGCTCTGCAGCGCGATATCGAATGCGTGGCTTTCGCCGGGAAATCCCATGGCAATGCGATAGGTCGGTAGCAGAGAGACGGCATCGAATTCAACAGATGCATTTACGCATTCATTGTGTGTCCAGCCGTAGTTTTTTATCGCTCCGTGGTGCGTCGTAACGAACACGAACGCCTTTGTTTTGCGGAGTTCATCGAGTACCGCCAGAGCGATGGCTGCTCCTTCCTGTGGGTCGGTTCCGCTTCCCAGTTCGTCGAGCATGACGAGGCTCTGTTCCTGCGCAGCGGCGATCGCCTTTGCACAGCGCTTCATGTGCGCGCTGAATGTTGACAGCGCATCGTCGATTGACTGTCCATCACCGATGTCTATAAACATATCAGTGAACAGCGGCAAAACGCTGCCGCTCTCCGCTGGGATGGGAAACCCGCTCTGATTGAGCAGTACGCAGAGCGCGATCGTTTTGAGCGCCACGGTTTTGCCGCCCGTATTCGGCCCGGTGATGATGAGGATCCGTTTTTCCGGCGGGCACGCTATGTCAATCGGTACAGCAGTTTTTCCGAGCAGCGGGTGCCGTGCCTGTTTGAGTGCAAGCGATGTCGACGCTCCGGAGTGTTCTGCATAGGTGCCGTCCTGTGCGCTACCCCAACAGGCAGCTGCCCGCGCACCGTCGAGCGTCAGCATGACGGACAGGCCGCGTTCAAACGCATCGCTCTGGGCGGCAAGCGCAGCGGTCAGTTTCCGGAAGATGTCCTTAACGGTGCGCTGTAGCCGGGCTTCTTCCTGCACGAGCTCATTTTCTGTGCGCACCACCGCATCGGGCGTGATGTAGACTGTCTGTCCCGATTGTGAGACGTCGTGAATGATGCCGCGGATGGCATGGTGGTGTCCGGCGTGCACGGCAAGCACCTGGTGGCCGGCACGGTACGCGGGAACCGTTGATTCGAGCACAGCTGCGTAGCGCGGATCTTTCGTAAACGATGCCAGTTCGGCGTCGATCTTTTTGTTCAAGCGCGCGATGGAATCACGTATGGAACAGAGTTCAGGCGTGTCTTTGAGCGCACCGTCCGCGGTCAGCACTTGAAAGACGGCAGCTCGTGCGGTTTCAAGCGGCGGAATCGTTTGCGCACATGCAGCAAGCGACGAGATCGCTTCGCGCCGCGCGGTGTGTGCAGTTGTCTTTTTTACCGTCTCTGCTGCCGTGCAGAACAGTCCGATTGCATAGAGCTGTTCTTGCGTCAATGCGGCGCCTTCAACGCCGAGAACGGAAAAAAGCGACGCAACCGGCGGCCATGCGGCAAGGACAGGAGGGTGCGGCAGCGGAAGAACGCGCTGCCAGTCGCGGCTCAGCGCTTTCAGGTGGGTGATTATTTCGCTGTCGGTAAACGGTTCCCGTTTTTTGAGCGCGTCTTTTCCTTCTTCGCTCATGCAGTACGATGCAATGTCATCGCGGATGCGGTAATACTCTAATGCGGAGAGCATCCACGCGTTCATCGTAGTTTCCCCGATTCCGTCTGCATCTCGTCTCTGATGTGCAGGTAGCTTTCATACCGTTCCATGCTAACGACGCCATTTTTTACTGCCGCTAAAACGGCGCACCCCGGCTCTGTTAAATGCGTGCAGCTCAAGCCGAAGCCGCAGGTTCCGACGAGCGGTTCAAGCTCACGGAAATAGAGCGGCACCGCTTGTGCACTCATGCCATAGAGCAAAAATTGTCTGACTCCGGGCGTGTCGATGATGTCAGCGGTACGTGCTGTTCCGGCCGCGTGCGTACCGGCTATTGCTATGTGGAACAGCGCGCCCTTTGTGGTGGTGTGACTACCGCGCTGCCATTTTTCAGAGAGGCACCCGGTACGGAGCGCCGCGCGCGGATCGAGCGCATTGATAAGGCTTGATTTTCCCACTCCTGACTGTCCGATAAAGACGCTCCGTTTTCCGACGAGCAGCGCGGCGAGCTTGTGCAACCCGGCTCCTGTCTTTGCGGAGACGCAAAGCACGGTATAACCGAGCGATTGCCAAACGGCGATCATCCGCTCATATACGTCATTCGGGGGGGGAAGGTCATGTTTATTGCAGACGATGATCGGCTCAATGTTTTCATATTCCGCCTGAACGAGGGCGCGGTCAACAAAGCGCGGGCGGAACGGCGGCGATGTCGGTGAGGTAACGACGATAAGGCGGTCAACATTTGCGGCTAAAATTTGCGGTGCGCGACCTTTGGCGTTCCACCGAATGCAGCGGTTATTCCGCGTTCGGAGCGCACATATCTGACCTTTTCCATCGTCGAGCGGATCTGCCGTAACGGCGACCATATCTCCTGGTGCGAGTGGATTGTAAGAGCGGGTGGGTGCTGTTAGGATTTTCCCTTTAATCGAGCACAGCCGCGTAATACCGTCGTCGCATTCTACGGTAAAAAAATTGTTTGTACCGCCAGTCACCAGTCCGTGCATACCGCTATGGTAATGGAACGGCTGCTCGAACGCAAGGGTAGTGGCAACATGCGCGGTGCCCCTTGCGTAAACGATAAAAAGCGCCGTATACTGTTCGCATGCGGATGACACTCATGGGAACAGGAACGAGCCACGGAATTCCGGCTATCGGCTGCACGTGCGCGGTTTGTCGTTCAGCTGATCCCAGAGACAATCGCAATCGGTGCAGTGCATACATTGAAGATGAATACAACGGGGTGACGACTCGCGTTGTTATCGACACCGGGCCTGAGTTTCGCATACAGGCGCTGCGTTTCCACGTCACGGCGCTTGACGCTGTGCTCATCACCCATGCGCACGCCGATCACCTTGACGGACTGGATGATCTCCGCGTTTTCAGTTATACGAAGTCTGCGGATAACGCCGCGGAGACACCGGGCGGGGGGCTGCCGCTCTACGCGAACAGCGAAACGCTTCCGGCGATACGGGCGCGCTACGGCTACATTTTTGAGGACACCCCGCTCGGTGGCGGAAAGCCAAAACTGCGGCTCATCGATGCGTCGGCGTATACCGACACCCGGCCGCTTACCGTCGGTTCCCTTTCCATTGTTCCCGTTCCGCTGCTACACGGCACGCTGCCGGTCTCCGGCTGGCTAATTCGTTCCCAGTGTGACGGATTGGCGACGTCGATTGCCTATTTGACTGACTGTTCGATGGTTCCTGACTCATCGATTAAATTGCTGACGCGTTCGGGCGGTGTTATTGAACACGCAGTCATCGACGGCCTCCGTGAGACGAAACATGAAACGCATTTTTCATATCTGGATGCCATGCGGCTCGGTGCCCACATCGGTGCGCGACATGTCTGGCTGACCCACCTGTGCCACAACATGAGCCATGTGGCTGTCAGCGACTATTGCACTGCGCATTTGAACGATTTTCCGCGGCTACGGGGTATCGTGGCGGCCGGTGGCTCTGTTGGTCCCGGCTATGACGGTGTGGTATTAACCGCGGGTCCAAAGCGCGCCCCATAAAAAACGGGTAGCGGTACTGCCCGCGGAAGTCGTGCGCCGTTTAAAAGCGTAAAAGCGACGCGCAGCTATACATGCTCAGGCGTTTGTACGACGCTCTCTTTGGGCACGCGTACTTTTTTTTCCACAAAGTCGCTCCGATAGCACTGTGTGCAAATTTTGAGCGTGCGCGTTGTACCACCGAACAGTGCCTTTACCTTGATGAGGTTTGGTTTCCACGTACGGTGCGTATGATTGTACGATTTACTGACATTATTTCCGAACATGGTTGATTTTCCGCAAATATCACAAACTCGAGCCATAGTTTTACCTACCTTGTGCAGCTGCATTAAAGTGGAATTCAGTATAAGAAAAATATCCGGTACGTGTCAAGTAACGGACGGCAGCTGGTTATCAACACTCATTGCTAAAAGCGTACCGATTGAGTATACTGATTTCTCGGAAATTGTACCGCTGGGCGATTTTCGGCAGCGCACCGATCCGACAGCTGGTGACAGTGGTGCTGTACTCATTGTTGATTTTTATGGGGAGCGGGTATGGTTGTAGCTGGTTTGTTTTTTATTGCGGCGCTCATCCTCTGTATACTGTTCTGGGTGTGGGTGGTTCGGGGAATCCTTGCAAAAGTGTACAAAACGGCGTTTGGAAAAGGGAACGTCATCGCGCTGATTCTCTTTGGTGTCTTTAGCTGGGGATGCTTTTTTATCGGCGGTGGGGTGCTCGCTGCGTGGTTTTTACGGGGCGGCGTTCAGACCATAGCGACGAACGGTGTTGCGTTTGCCGCGGTAACGAAGGAAAGCGTTCAGCGGGGGTGGAGCGCAGGATTACTCGAAAAAATCAGTGCGCTCGACTGCACGCTTGACAGGATTGAGGAAGTTGAAGACGAACTGAATTTTTTAGACGACGCCTATAAAACGTTTGAAGCGACGCTCGTTGTAGAAAATCACGCTTCCGCCGCGCCGATAACGTACAAAGAGGTGCAGAAAGCGAATGCGGTCTACGCAGAGGACGAAAACGGCGTGTTCGTGCCTGCGTTTCTGGTGAATCACGCTGCCCTCGATGAAGTTCCGTGGTTCTGGCGGTATTTTATGCCGGCGTACCGCCGTGAACAGCGGCAGGAATATATTCCCGTCGGTAAATCGTACCTGAACATACGGATTGATATCGCCTCTGGACATACGGTGCAGAAAATCGGTATCGGCAATACGGTGCTTACCGTGGCACCTGATAAAATCCAGCCGCTCAAAAAGGATGGTGGCGTTCGGCGTGCGTTGGAAACGGCGACAGAGCCATTCAAAGACAGCGCGCTATAAGGCGCTCAACGATTCGTACGCCTTTTTGCTGTGCGGGGGACGCTCTGTGGCGGTACACAGCACGGGGCGATGCAAAATCGGCAGGTAAAAAATATCGCCACGAAAACGGATACTCGTGCTATAATAGGCGCATGGAAACAGAAAAATTTTTAAAAATCCTTGCGCGCCAGTATCCCACGGAGCGCTCGGTCATCACTGAATTGGTGAACACACAGGCAATTTTAAATCTGCCCAAAGGGACGGAGCATTTCATCACAGACATCCACGGCGAGTACGAGCAGTTTACGCACGTGCTTCGGAACGGTTCCGGCTCGATTTGGCAGAAGATAGAAGACGTGTTTGGCAACGCAGAGACAGAAGACGTCAAAAAAGATTTGGCAACGCTGATCTACTATCCGTCCGAGCGCCTTGAATATATCCGTTCGCGCGTGAAGAACATCGACAACTGGTACACGGTAGCGATTCATCGGCTCGTGCAGATGGTTAAGCGCGTGTCGTCGAAATACACGCGCAGCCACGTGCGCAAAATGATGTCGCGGGATTTTGCATATATCATCGAAGAACTCATCACCGAAAAAGAGGAACTTGACGACAAAAAGGCGTACTACAACGCGATTATCCACACGGTGCTTTCTGTCGGCGCTGCGGAACAGCTCATCGTAGCGATGTGCCGGCTGATTCAATGTCTGGTGATCTACCGGCTGCATATCATTGGAGACATCTACGACCGCGGACCGGCGCCGTCGATGATCATGGACGTGCTCATGGAGCATCACTCGGTCGACATTCAGTGGGGCAATCACGACATCGTGTGGATGGGCGCGGCGGCGGGGCAGCGCGCGTGCATTGCGACGGTGCTCAGAACATCGGTGCACTATCATACGATGGATGTGCTTGAAGACGCGTACGGCATCAACCTGCGGCCGTTCGTAACTTTTGCACTTCGCACCTATCAGGGCACCGACCGCGAGCGGCTTCACCATGCGGCAGTCATCATGCAGTATAAGCTTGAGGGGCAGCTCATCAAACAGTATCCGGAATTTGGCATGGAGCGACGGCGTTTCCTGGAAACGATCGATGCCGCGCTCGCTACGGTGACCATCGATGGGAAAGAGTGGCAGCTCAATTCTATCGACTTTCCGACGATCGACAGCGCCGATCCGTATAAACTTTCTGCGGATGAACAGGAGGTGATGAACCGTCTGGTGTCGTCGTTCGTGCACTGCGAAAAGCTACAGAACCACGTGCGTTTCCTGTTTGAGAACGGCAGCCTGTACAAAGTGTACAACGGCAATCTGCTCTATCACGGTTGCGTGCCGCTCGCTGCGGATGGCACCTTTGCGCAGGTGAACGTTTTCGGCAAAACGTGTTCTGGCAAGGCGCTGTTCGACGAGCTTGAGCGCTGGGCGCGCAAAGGTTTTTTTGCGAAACCCGGTTCCAAAGAGAAGAAAAAAGGCGAGGACATCCTGTGGTATCTGTGGACGGGGCCGTATTCGCCGGTGTTCGGTAAAGACCGCATGACAAGCTTTGAGCGCGTCTACGTCGACGACAAAACAGCGCACCACGAGACAAAAAATACGTATTACAATAAATTGGAAGACAGCAGTGTGATCGACGCTATTCTCACTGAATTCGGACTCGACACGAATAGTGCACACATCGTAAATGGACACGTGCCGCAAAAAGTCAAAAAAGGGGAGACGCCTATAAAGTGTGGCGGCAAACTGTTGATTATAGATGGCGGATTTGCGTCAGCGTATCATGAGACCACCGGCATTGCAGGCTATACGCTTGTTTCGAATTCGCACGGCATGAAACTGGTGGTGCACAAAAAATTTGAGAGCATTCAGGCGGCAATTTTCAATCAGTCGGATATCATATCCGATACGATTACCGTGGAAACTTTTCCGAGCCGTCGGTACATGCGCGATACGGAGCCCGGCAAAGAAATGCAGGAGCACGTGGCAAACCTTGAGCAGCTGTTGGAAGCATACCGTGCGGGGACAATTTCTCCGGTGAGCGAATTATAACGTGGCCGGGCGTCTGTGCCGCGGTCAGTGCGTTGGAGCGTCCGTAGTGGCATCGGTGTGGCAAAACGCCGCGAGCTACGGCTGCGAGTGCCGCGCGGTGTGTTTTCCCGATGGAACTCGACTTACGGCTCATAGCGGCGCGTAATTGTTACCAGCGCCGCCGCCGCCGCTGCTATGCTGCGGTAGCGGCCGAGCCCGGTCTGTGCGAATACGGCATCTCCAATCAGTTCTGCGTCAGGATGATTGCACACGGCGAGCGGCACGCCTGCTGCGGTACATTTGAACTGCATCCACGCATCGTTCTTTGCTTGTCCCCCGGTAACCGCGATATAGGGAGCGAGCGGCACTCTTCCATTCCGGGCAACAGCACGGATGCGCTCAACCATGGTGCGGAAATTGCGCGCAATACGAGCGAGTACGTCGTATCCGTCGCCGGTGGTATGCGCAAGACATTTTTCAATCAGTTCAGAATACGAATACGTTCTGCCGTCAAGCGATTCAACGGCGGAACGATAACTGCTGAACATGCGGCCGCTTTCGCTTTCGAGCGCCGCCGCATTCCACAAGTCGTTCTGTATCGACGGTAACACCCTGATGTGCGAAGCGGTCACCGGTTCTGAAACACACAGATTCAGTCCTTCGCTTGAACCTGCGCAGTCGTACCACGCGCCGGGTGAAAGCGAGTTTGTTCCTACCATGGCGGCAATAAAATCAGGGCCACCGCAAAAAACTGGAACCGGTCGGCCGAAACCAAACTGCGCGGTGATGGCTGTATCTGTCATGCCGGCGCGTGTGGCCGGCGCAACAAAGGGGGGAAGCCGGTCACCTGCAATGGAAAGCGCGTCGAGCTGTTCGTCCGTCCAATAGGCAGTACGATATCGGGCTTCAGGCAATATAGTCACCGCCGCTCCGCAGAGCTGATAGATGAGGTATTCAGGGCCGGAGAATATACAACTGCTGTGTGCGACGTCAGGATACCGCGTTAAAAATGCCTGAATACGCGGCAAAAAAAGCGATTGCCCGACGGCTTTTTTGATGTGTGCCGGCGTATCGATCGGCTGGTTCCACAGCAGCGTCCGTCCATCCGCTGAAACGATTGTCGGACCGTTTCCTGAAATACAGATGCCCGCGGGCACCGTCACCTCTGTACCCATTGACGGACGCTGCTGCTTAGCGAAAGGTGCTTTGTTGCCCGACAGCTGTTTTTGCATGTCACGCCACGCAGCGCGCAGCGCGGGAAGCCACTCCTGTGCTGCGGTACTGTCGTTGCGCAGTGAAAGAAACTGCTGGGAATACGCTACAAACTGGCCGTTTTCGTCTACGACAGCTGCCTTCAGCGACGTCGTTCCAATATCTGCTGCAAGTATCGTGCCGTTCATTATCCGTGCGGAGTATCCGTGAACAGCGGCGGTTGCGACGGCTGTACCGGTTGATTCTGTTTCAATACTTTCTCGATAATCGTGCGATTGTCGAGCAGATCAGAGAGCGACTGGTTGTGATGCACGCGCATGATGACGTTTGCAAAAAGCCCGCTGACGTTCGTACTGATGTACCATTCGCGCTGCAAAAGCGCTTCGTGATAGACCGCGTTTGTTCCGATGATGCGATAAAACAATCCCGCTGCATACGCTTCATCGAATTGCGCAATCGCGTCGCCGGTAAAAAACGGCAGACTGATTGCGGCTATCACTTTTATAGCGCCCTGTTCTTTTAAAAACTTCATCGCCTTTAAGAGCGTGCCCCCCGTGCCGAGCATATCATCAGCCATAAACGCTACCTTACCGTCAACATCGCCGAGCAGCTTAATGGCTTTTATGTTCGTCTGCTTGGCGTTTTGCGTAACGATTGAGTAGTCGCGCTCTTTATAAATCATCGCGAGCGGCATCTTCAGTCCAGAGGCGTAGAACTTGTTGCGGTCAACAGCTCCCGTGTCCGGCGCGACAATAACCATATCTTCGGTCTGTCCCGTCAAATCAGCGATTTTGGACAGTTCGCGGATAATCTGATAGCTCGCGTGTAGGTTTTCAAGGTTTATCGTGCTGAACGCATTGACGATTTCCCGTGAGTGTAGGTCAAGCGTGATGATGCGCGACACGCCGAGCTCTTCATAGATGTGTCCGAGCATACTCGCTGTTAAGCCTTCACGCCCTTTCTTTTTGTGCTGGCGGCTGTACGGATACACCGGCATAACGAGTGTGATGTTTGCGGCGCCCGCGTGGCGCACCGCGTCAATCGTTACGAGCAGCGACATCATGTGGTCGTTCACGGAAAGCGCCAGACGGTTTGCGCCATCGTTCAAAGCGATGACTTCGTGATTTTCAACATCTTGAAAGATGAACACATCTTTTCCGCGGATTGTGTCGAGCAGCTCCGTTTTAAACTCACCGTTAGCAAAATACGTAAAGCGTGCGTTTGCCTTAAATGCCGGCGCGCGGTATTTTGCCGTGTCGCCGCGAATGCACAGCTCCGATGTATCGAGGTCGTTCTCTAGATTTATTTTTCTGGTAAGTTCTTCTTTGGAAATTGCATAGCGTTTTGAGATGACATCATTTTTTAATGTAAAACGATGTTTGTAAATTCGCTTTAAATGAGCAATCACTTCGTTTGCAAACGATTCCCCCCCCGGACACGCCACAATGGCAAGATTCGTCGGTTCAGAATATGGCATGCAAGACCCCTTCCGATTAGATGTAACCTATAGTAGCACGTTTTTTTAATCGTATCAATGTGACACGTGCAGCACGGAGCCTCTGCTGTTTTGCAGCTGATGGCGAAGTTCGGCAGAAACATGCCGGGTACAGTTTGTCTCTAGTGTCTGTCCGGTCGCCGCAGTAAAAATGTCATCAGACAAAATTACTGCCGGCCGTCTGTCATACGGTGAGCGCCGGCTACCGCGAGGTTGTGAGTGCCGTCTTTGCTTTGTACTGCTCGATTGCTTCTTCTATGAGCACGGTAGTGAGCGCAGTGAACGAAAGTCCTTCGGCGGCGCACAATTTGGGAAACATACTGATGTGCGTAAAACCGGGCAGCGCGTTGATTTCATTTAAAAAAAGCGTGCCGTCTGCGGTGTCCAGAAAAAAGTCGACGCGCGCTAGCCCGGCTGCATCTACTGCACGGTACGCTCGGTGCGCAAGCGTACGGATGTGCGCCCGCATGTCGTCTGGGATTGCGGCGGGAACGGTGAGCGTGGCGCCATTCGGATCGGTGTACTTTGCGTCGTAGTCGTAAAACTCATGGGTCGGTGTGATTTCTCCGGGGCCAAAAACGCGCACCGCTGTCGTGCTGCAGCGAGCAGCACCGGTCACCGCATTGCCGAGCACCGCGCATTCAAGTTCGCGTGCGGGGATTGCTTTTTCAATGAGCACTTTGTTGTCCCAGCGGAACGCTTCTTCGAGCGCGCCGGCAAGTTCTGCTCTGGTCGCCACTTTCTGTGCGCCATCTGATGAGCCCGCCGCGCACGGTTTGACAAACAGTGGAAAGCCGAACGTATCTGTTGCCTGTGCGATGAGCGCATCTCGTGCCGCTTCATCGGAAAACGCCGTGCGCGTCATGCAGACGTACGGGACAACTGGCAACCCCGCGTGCTCCCAGATGGCTTTTGTCTTTTCTTTGTCCATAGTGAGCGCGCTCGAAAGCGTTGGGCAGCCGATATACGGAATGCCCGCCATGTCGAGCAATCCTTGAACGGTACCGTCTTCGCCATATGTGCCGTGCAATACCGGGAATACAACGTCAACATAAAATGGTTCCCCGTTGCACGAAAACGATGCCATTCCACCCCCGGGGGTAACCGACACGAGTGTGTCCTCGGTTTCTCGAATCCGAAGAGACGCTGCCCGGTCATGTGTGATATGGAACAGCTCAGTTGTATCTTGCAAGTACCATCGGCCTTCTTTTGAAATGCCGATGAGTTCAATCGTGTGCTTCCGATCAAGATTCCGTGCTACGGCTGCCGCCGAGATGAGCGAAACTTCATGTTCACCGCTCTGTCCACCATAGAGAAGTGCGATTGTCATACTGTCAGTGCCCTTGGGAAAAGCCCAGTTCAAAAAGCGCGCTCTGTGCTTCCGCTGTTTCATCGTAGGGGAGCACTCGGTCGCTGTATATAATGCTGTTTTCGTGCGCTTTGCCGAGCAGCAATACAATGTCGTCGTCGTGCGCCATACGAAACGCCGTGCGGATTGCCTGCTTTCGGTCGGGAATCAAAAATAAATCGGTATCTCTTTTTTTGCCTGCTTCTTCTGCGCCTTCGGTAATCATCTGGATAATTTCCAGCGGGTCCTCACCGCGCGGATCTTCATCGGTGAGCACAACGATGTCGCAGAAACGAGCGGCGATGGCTCCCTGAAGCGGCCGCTTTGTCACATCGCGTTCCCCCCCGCTCCCGAATACGGCGAACAATTTGCCGGCGCACCGTTTTCGTATCGGCGGAAGAATCGTTTCAAACGATGATGGCGTGTGCGCATAATCTACGATCACTTCAAACGGCTGTCCTGCATCGATGACGGTCATGCGTCCCGGAACCGGCATCAACTCCGGTATGTGCTGTGCGATGTCTGCGAAGGGCAGTTCGGTGACGCTGCTTACGGCGATGAGCGCGGCCATGAGGTTGTAGACGTTGAATGCGCCGGGGAGCGGAGCGGTTACTTGCAGTATCGTGTGTTCCTGCGGTACGGCGGGGTCATCCGTCGTACGAAAAACGGCATCGGGTGAATGCGCGTCTATGGTACACGTCAAACCATAACGCGCCGCAGCAATGTTCCGCGCTTTCATGTAGCGGATGCCGCCGGGAATCGGTGGAAGGGGCGTGGCACTGTCTCCTGTTTCGGCTGCCGCGGCGCCGGCCATACCGTCGGTTGTAAAACCGTATACCGGGTGCGTCGTCGATTCAATAAAGTACTGTGCGGCGGCGTCCTCAAGGTTTACAATGCCGACGGCGGGCACGCGCACGTTGGTGCCTGCAATCAGTTTGCAGTGGTCGTGGCGATCGAGCGCACGGAACAGATTTGCTTTATCGCTCCGGTACTGCTCAAACGTTTTGTGAAATTCCAAATGCTCAAGCGTCACGTTCATGCACACCGCGCAGTCGAACAGCACGTTGCCGAGTCGGTTTGTCTGCGTCGAAAGTCCATGTGACGACGTTTCGATGACTGCGTAGGTACAGCCGTTTTCAAGCAGCGCATTGAGCATGTACTGGATAATTGGCGCTTCGGGGGTTGTCTGATGTTCCGGGTTGGGAATTGCATCCCCCCCAAGGGAATATGCCACCGTGGAGATGAATCCCGCTTTTTTGCCGCACGCGCGGAGCAGCTGCCAGATGAACGACACTGTCGAGCTTTTGCCTTCGGTGCCCGTCACACCGATGACGATGAGCCGTTGGGACGGCGAGTCGTAAAACGCATCGGCAATTGGTGCCATTGCAAAACGGGCATCCGACACCTTGATGAATGCCGGCACAACGGGTGTCGCCGTGGCGCTCGCTAAATCGGAGAGCGTCCGGCGAGCAACCGCTTCGGCGGCAGCGATCTGCGTTTCATGCGACAGCTCCCCCTGAAAGACGATCGCCGTGGCGCCGCGCATCAGTGCTTCAGGAATATAGCGGTTACCGTGTTCATGCAGGCCGGGCAGCGCAAAAAAAAGCGTGCCGTCTGTGACCGCCCGCGAATCGAATTCGAGCGCTGTTACTGGAATATTTCGTGCATCGGCGTCATCGAGCGGCGTCGTGCCGTCTGCCGCCACGCAGGTGTGTGGAAACGCCGGCAATAGTTGCGAAAGCATTTTTTTCATGATGCGCTATTATACAGTAAAGAACGATGTTGTACAATTCATACGGCGCGGTGCTGTACTCTGTCCGCTGTGCACAGTGCTCGCATGTAACCGCTTTGGAACTGGTACATCAGCAGCACGTTCGCCCCGTCTGCCGAACAGGCGGCGTCATGTGCTGTGGGTCAAAAACGTATCGTTCCGACCAGCGGCAGGTGGTCAGAGCAGCCGCGCCCGTTGTACATAGTATAGCGGTCAGGCGTTGCGTCTTTGTTTGTCCACGGGTCGCCGGTTGCGACGGTAAACGTTTCAAGCGTTACGGCATCGGTGATAAAAAAGTGGTCAATGCATTCCCAGCTGTCGCGAAAAAAATAGCTACCGGGTGACCCGCGCGACTCTACATCGGTGGTGAGCCACGGAGCAGTGACATTTACCGTGCTCTTTCCGAGCCGCCCGGCGTGCCGCAATGCTACCGTGCCGCGTGCGTCCGACACGATTGCAAATTCAGCGATGTCGCGGTTGAAGTCACCACAAGCAACTGCAACCGGTGTTTCAGCCATACGCCCCGCGAGCACGGATTCCTGCCAGTCGCGCCACACTTCCGATTTTTCCGCGCCGCCGAATTTTGATTTCCAGTGGTTCACAAAGATAACGAGCGGACGAGTATTTTTCGTGACGGTTACCGCGATGAGCGGGCGCATCGCGGGCTGCGGTGTCCGTTCGCTCCGAACATCAAGCGCGTGGACGGTTGCGTTGGAGAGTGGAAAGCGTGACAGCACAGCGCACCCAATCGCTGCGCCTTCGTCTTTTGCAAAGAGCGCGTACTGTAGCTGCGTGTGCGGATTCCACGTACCGCCCGCCAACTGATTTGCGATGTCGTAAATGATACCTGCATTTTCAATCTCTTCAAGCACATAGACGTCGGCATCCAGTTTTTTTATAGCGGTGCACAGTGTTTTCAGTCGCCGTTCATAGGCATCGCGTGACCAGCGTGATTTTTCCGAACGATATTCGCTGTATTCAGTGCCATCAGTTACGGCGTCGAAAAATGTCTGTACGTTCCAGGTGACGACGGTGAGCCGTTCCTCCGATTTGTGCGGTACGGTTGACGCTGCGCACCCGCCGATCAATGCAGCAAGCAGCACCAGTATCATGCTTTTGGGATGTTTCATGGACACGCCTCCTTTTGGGGAAAAGATTGCTGTAGACTGATTTAGAGAAAAAATGCGTGTTTACGCATTGTGCGTCAGAAAATATGAAAAAAATATGCGAACAGAATGTATCGCAGCTTTCTAGCGCATTAAAACGATACCGGAAAATCCCACAGGAGTCCCCGGTATGAGGGCGCGTCTTTAAACGTTTAAAAACCCCGCTGAAATAGCGCGGGGTTTTTAACTTCGAGTTTTCTCACGAAAACTCACTCATTCACGTGTGCGCGTGTGCTCTGCACAACCGCGCACCAATGCAACAACTCATGAAACTGATGTTTCACTCGCTGTTGCATTTTAAGGAACGTCTAAAAACCCCGCTGAAATAGCGCGGGGTTTTTAACTTCGAGTTTTCTCACGAAAACTCACTCATTCACGTGTGCGCGTGTGCTTTG
>JAFUFE010000128.1 GCA_017470085.1 Treponema sp. | reverse complement strand
CAGGCCGGTGGCACGGAGCTTTTTTCGCGCGCGGTAGAGAATGTCTGCCGCACTATTGTGAACGATCTTTCGTTCACCGTTTCTGTACAGAACGGCATTGTCGGGCCGAACACCGAGTTTTCCGTGCATGCTGCTGACGGTGCCGGCCGGGCGCTCCCCCATTTGGCGGTAAAGGCAGTCTGGGAACTCCCGGATCTCATGATTACGGCGGCGGCTCCGGCGGCAGAAGAAGCGAGCGATGTCGTTTCTATCGTAAAGACGGACGCAAACGGCAATGCGCTTGTCTCCTATCCTAACGACGAAGCGTTCCGCAACAAAATCGTTTGCCTGACCGTCTCAACAGCCTTGTCGCAAGCGGAAACCGCTACGGCGGAGATGCGAAAGCTCGATGCGCTCTGCGCCACGGAAGCCCATTATGTATACTACGAAAATCTTGCGGATGCATACAAATCGGTGACGGTGGCATCCGGCGAATATACGCTCGGCGCCGTTGCACACGACAAGCGCGCCGGCGCAAAAGAAAAGAGCCGCACCGTAACTCTCGCTTCATATGCGATCGACGTACACCCGGTGACAAATGCACAGTATGCAGCCTATCTGTATACGACGGATTCCGATGCTGTACCCGAATATTTTGACAACGATGACTACAATCAAGAACATCAGCCGGTTGTCGGCATTACGGCCGCCGATGCGGAGGCGTACGCCGCGTGGCTTTCAGCGCAGACAGGGTGGCGCTTCCGGCTTCCGACAGATGATGAATGGGAAGCGGCGGCGCGTGCTGGCACCGAGTATATCTATCCGTGGGGAGACGATCTGCCCTCAAAGGCAAAATCCGCCAATTACAAAGGCAACGGCAAATTTAAAGCGCCGTCTCCAGTCGGCTCGTTTGCAAACGGGACGAATGCCTGGCAGCTTGAAGACATGGCCGGCAATGTCTGGGAATGGACTGCTTCAAGCCGCGAGGCGCAAGAAGGTTTCCGCACGGTAAAAGGCGGCTCATGGATGGACGGTCCGGTTGATTTACGAATTTCAAATTTTAAAAACATAGATACTGCATCGGGCAGTCCCGACGTTGGCTTCCGGCTTGTAAAGGAGGATACTGATGAAAATTAACAAATACTGCATTCTGTCACTAGCAGTGCTTGCAGTCGTTCTTGCTTCCTGTGTGTCATCAGGAAACGCCGTAGACAGCGATCCAGCTGTTGGCAATGGAGTCACCGCATGGAATACGCGGGATCCGTCCGCCGCTTCTGCGCATTGGGAAGGCATAAAAGACGCATCCAAACAAAAAAAATGGCTCAACTACGTGACCCTCTATGAAGACGGAAGAAAAGCGCTTGACAGTACGGATGCAATCAAGGCTTCCAATGAATCGCGGCTGCTTGCTGCATGCAATACCGCGCTTTCCAAGTTCAGCGCGCTTGATCCGGTGTTACAGCTCCCTGACGATGTCAGCGAAAAAGGTGCCACCCTCACGGCAGAACGTATTGACAAGCTGCTTGCATCGGAGAAGATTTCTGATGCAAAAAAAATGCACGGTACCGCCGTCAAAGTATATGGTTCCCATGAAGCGCTCACGAGTGTTGCAAAAGAAATTGACGTCGTCAGTACCATTTCTTCTAAAAAAGCTGCACTTTTAAATCAGCTGCAGCAAGCAGATGCAAAAGAAAATTTTGATGAAAAAATTGCAGCATACGATGCAGTGCTCGCAAAATATCAGTCAACGGAATCAGAAGTGAATGGAACGGTACGGCAATCCGGAGTTGCAGAAACAAATGGCGTAACAGCCAGCGTCAGAGCGTTCAGAAAAGTCCGGCAAGACATCGCCGTCCAGCGCGCGGGCGCATTTCGCGATGAAGTGTACACGTACCGCGACCGTATGGGCGAAGAATTTGCCCGCCAGGCAGAGGAAGGTTCCGGTACCGGCAAAAACGGCGCGTTTACCGTGTATGACATTCGTAACCACTATCAGGCAGTCGGCAAAAACATGGACGACATTTTTGCGGAGCTTGAGGCGTTCGCAGCAAAATATCCAAAAGATGTCAGCGCCGACATTATTGCCGAAGCGCGCTCGCAGAAAAATGACTTGAACAGCAAGATCGCCCAGATCAATCGGGAAATCGCCGTTAAGGAAGAGATTGAGAGCCGCGGCAAGACGGTCATGCCGCTCATCATCGGTCTGTTCAATCCCGACCCGAATTCAAGCGCGTCAAATCAAAAATCGCGTCCGGCGAAATTCAGCGCGACAAAACAGAAAGGCAATGAATACTGGTGGGGCATGGTCGAAATTCCGAACGGAAGACTGAACGACCTGGTCATCACGCTCAAAGACAACAGGACGGTACGAGTATTCGACCAGAACACACACAGTGGAAAAGACATTGAACGGAAAAAATTACAGGACCTCGTAAACAAGCAGAACAAAGTCGGCAACTCGTGGCCGGTACTGAATGCTGGTTCTCAGCTGTCCACAAATAAATACTTCTTTGAGATTCAAAAAGGGAAAACAGACAGCTATTCAGGTGAAGTAGTCATCTATAATTCATTTGTGGTAAGGAGCCGTTAATCATGGCGAAGAAATTAAGTAAAACGATACTTGCCGTTATTATTGCTGCAGCGCTCTTGCTCATTGCAGCAATTGTATTTGCCGTTATGAAAGCACAGCCCAAAGGTATGACTGTTGCGGTTTCGACATTACCGGATTCATTAAATCCCGTCCTGCCGCAGAATACGTCGGGCTTGAATGCGAACGAACTTATTTTTGATGGTCTGGTAAACTACACGGTCGACCCGGTGAGCAACGTCTGTTATCCAGAGCTGGCGCTTGCCGAAAGCATTACGCAGGATGCAGAAACGAAAAAGATGTATACGGTGGTTCTGCGCGATGTCGAATGGCACGATGGCACGCCGCTCACCGCAGACGATGTTGTGTATTCCTTTAACGCCTATACGCTTGCGGAAAATGGTTCGCCGAACCGCGACTACCTCATGTCATTTATCAAAAATGTGACGGCGGAAGACGCGCACACGGTCATCGTCGAATTCCAGAACCCAATCCCGGACTACCGCGCTCAAGCGGTGCTCACGTTCAAGATTATCCCGTGCACGTACAAAGGCAGGGCTATGGATGTGAACATGCGCACTGGAGAGCACGAGCGCGCGTTTGCCACCGCCCCAGTTGGCACCGGGCCTTTTAAACTCACCAAATGGGAGATTGACAAATGGCTTATCTTTGAGGCAAACAGCCTGTATGTGAACGGCAGACCGCAAGCCGATAGCCTAGTCATCAAAAGAACGATTGATCCGATAGTCCGCATGAATGAGCTCCGCAAAGGACGTATCAATGTAGTTCTTGAAACGAATCCGATGGATCGGTCTACTGTTGAAAAGATTAAAAACGTCGACATAAACTCCTACATGCCGTATGCGTTTTATGAAGTTGAGATCAACACAAAGCTGTTCCCGAGCGCAGAAGGCCGCCGGGCAATGGCGATGGCGCTCAACAAAACGGCACTGGTTCCCGGCATCACCGACCAGATGGATGGCGTCTGCATCAACAACGGGCCGTTCCCGTCAAACTTCTATCAGAAGAGTATGCCTGAATACCGGAACACGGAAATGGACAATTTGCTGCCGTACGACATCGCGCAGGCAAAGATTCTTGCCGAAAAAGGCAACGTTGCAAATCAAAACGCGACGCTCATGTATCCTGACTCGATGGGAGAATTCGGCAAAAGCCTTGCAGAAGGGATTGCACAGCAGCTTGCGGAAATCGGTCTGACAGTGGAAATCAGACGGGCGGGCGACCAGGTGTTTAACCGCGCTGTTTTCAGCGAAAAGAATTATGAGCTCGCACTGGTATACCGCGAAGGCTTCGACAACATTTATTCGTCTATTGGCGACCTGTACCGATCTACCAGCAAGGATAATGTGACGGGCATCTCCGACAAGACACTTGACACTATGTTCGTTGACTGGGAGCGGGAAGTTTCGGCTCCTGAACTGATTGCAAAAACTGACGCGCTCAACGAGCGAATAAGCATGCTCTGCCCTGCGCTGTATCTGTGCACGCTTCAAAAAGACGTGTATTCGCGCGGATTAAAAGACGTTGCCATTGGTTCTGACAATCCATTTCTTTCAGCGGAATACTGGAAGTTTAATTAAAACCGCCGGCTGTTTGACTGGCGGAGCTGTGTCGCCTGCTCCTCATAGAGAGGAGCAGGCGACAATCGCAAGCGCTCACAATGATCTGCAAGCAGGCAGCCGTGGGTCACTCATGAATATTGTATCACGCTTTGAAACTGCACTTCACGTCGTTCATGACACATCGGTAATCTGTCTACAAACAGATGTAGTATCTTTAGGAGAGAAAACAAAATGCGTTTTTTACGCTTTTTAGGTAAGGAGTTTATCTTACACGGCATACTGTTTGCCGTGGTAGGAACGATTGTGCTGTCCGCACTCTATTTGCTGTCTATCGGCACGCCTGCTGGTGGTTATCTTGCGGCATTGAAAATGTTCCTTTTAATGCTGGTCGGGCAGAAAGATTTGTCGTCCGTCGGGCCGGGGTTTACGTCTGGACAGATTATTTTGGCAGGAGCTCTGCAAACGCTCCCGCTCGCGTTGATAGCGCTCATCTTTTTGATTGTAATTGCGCTCTTGAGCGGCGCATATGCAGTTGCTGCTCGTTATATGTCGGTTCATTTTGACATCAAAACAGACGAACGGCTGGAAAAGTTCATAAGCTTTATTATTTCTGTCTGTGCCGCGGTTCCGCTGTTCGTCGGATTCTGGCTTTTGTACACGGTCATCGGCAACGCGCCGCTTCCAGTCATTTCGCTTGTAACTGTTTTGCTCGGCGGCCTTGCATGGGATGCCGCCAATTTTTTAAAAACTGATATGCTTTCGCAGGTGGGTCAGACGCACGCCATCGTGTTTTCGACACTCGGTCGCAACCGAGGGCATTTTTTTCCGCTGCCGGGAACGTATTCCGGCTACCTGTTCTCTTCGAGCCTACCACGCTTTATCCCCTACCTTGCGGGCAAAGTGCCGGCGATTATCGGTTCGGTGACCATAGCTGAAATCGCATTTGATTTTCCCGGCTTGGGCAAAAATCTCATCGACGCACTGATCAACAAAAATACCGACTTGCTCATCACGTCTGTGTTCATTCTTTTGTGCATCAATGCCGTTGTATCGTTTTTGGTAAAGACTGTCTTATTCTTGATTTATCCGAGGTGGTATGAAAAAGCAATTTAAATTTCTGCATGTGCTGTTGGTGATTGTTCTCATTTCACCGCTGTTAGTTTCGTGGGCGCCATACGAATGGTTCGAACAGCTTGTTCCTAACAATCTTCGGCAAGGCGATTTTATCAAGTCGCTCTTTGCGTCATTCCGAGAACTGTCGGTTACGCTCGTAACGACTGTTGTTTTTGCTATGCTCATCAGCGTGTTGCTTGGGTACGTGAGTGTTTTATCTCTAGGCGTTGGCAGATTTTTTTCAAACATCATGAATGCGATCGAATCGGTGCCGTCCATTCTCATAGCACTGTTCTGCTATGCACCAGTGTCGGGCGCACTCGTTTCAGTCAAAGGTCCCACGTCAACCGTGCTGTCGCTCGCTGTCTTCGTTGCTGCGGCAACAGCAACGGTATTGCCGGAAGCAGTTCGAAGCATTGCTATTCCGCTTTCAGATTTGTACAACCGCAAGTACAGCGTTTCGTTCCGCTCCTATGGATTTACGAAAAACCGCATCCTTGCCGTTTTAATGAAGACCGCTTTGATGAAAGACACGCTGAAACGCGTTGCCGCAGCGATTTTATTAAAAACGCTCGTTCTGGATACATCGTTCGGTTATGTGATTCAAGTCGGTCTGGGCGCAACCGGCACACCGCAGCACACCAGTCCCGGAGCCTTGATAGCCGCAAACCGCAAGGCCATTATCGACTTTAGCAGCACCGGGGACTTCAATCCATGGCTCTTCTGGATTCCGTCCCTCATGCTTCTTGCGGTGAGCATCGCGTTCCTTATCATTTTGAATGAAGCGAAGGAGGAAGTATGACGCCTATAGAGCTCAACGATTTTTGCATCCATCTGGGTGAACGCATTACGCTCAAAAAATGTTCTCTCAAAATTGAAGCGGGCTCGTCGACCGTCATCATGGGGCCGACAGGAACAGGCAAGTCTGTTTTCCTAAAAGCTGTTGCCGGCATTCTTCCGACAACGGTGTTCAGTTTTGACGGCAGCATGAAAATCAACGGATTTGACGGCTACAGTGCCGGGAAAAAGCTCGATTACGATCAGTGGACAGAGATTGAGCAGTCAGGACTTATGTTTGTTCCCGCAGAGACAGCGTTGGTGATGAATCCCGCACTAACGCTGGAACAAAATATTGCCCTGCTTGCGCCGGGCAGCCGTTCTGAAATCGTGCGCCGCCTTACTGAATTTTTTACGCTTGACTTCGAGGCATTTGCGCGGCTGTATCCCGACGAAGTGTCTGGCGGCGAAATGCAAAGAATCACGTTGATGACGTTGCTTTCACGGCAGGGCAATCTCATTCTCCTTGACGAGCCGACGGTCAATCTTGACAGAAATCTTCGAAAAAACTTTGTGGAATTTTTAAACAAGGAAATTCTCTGCGACAAATCGAAAACATTTCTTATGGTAAGCCACGACGTCGATTTTATCAGACGGCTTACGCTGACGCAGGCGTTTATGCTCAAAGACGGCGACATCATTCAGCTAGAAACGCTCCCGGAGATGGAAGGGTATGAAAAACCTGAAACCAAAAAAGGCGCTTCCGGCAGCGCGATGGAGCTGAAAGCGGTTGCCCAGTCGTACAATAAGCGCGGCATTTTTGGCGAAAGAAAATTTACCGCGTTCAGTGGCTTGAACTTGACGTTTGAACGCTCTACAATCTACGGCATTACCGGTCCTTCAGGATGCGGCAAGTCGAGCATGATTAAGGCGATTCTTCGGCTGCTTGATGAGACAGAGGGCGAAATCCTTATGGATGGAAAAAACCTTGTTGCGCTCAAACCGGTAGAACAGGGGCGCGACCCGGTGCCGTTCAAGCCATACCGCAAGCGCATGGCGATTGTGCAGCAGGATTCGCGGTTTTCGTTCTTTCCAGATTTGAAAATCAAGGATTCGTTCAAACAAATCACGAGCGCCGGTAATGAAGGAACTGTTGAAGAGCTTGCGGAAAATCTTGTCAAAGTCGGACTTACTCGAGAGCATCTTGATTCTTACCCGCAATCGCTGTCTTCTGGTGAAATGAAACGCATGGACATTGCGCGCGCGCTAACGGCAAAGCCCGATATCCTGTTGCTTGACGAGCCGTTTGCCCACATTGACTTTGACACGCGCTTACACGTAATGAAAGTGATTTCAAATTACCTTGCCGAACATGCGACGATTCTGGTCGTTGTGACGCATGAAGACTTTGACTTGCGCTACTTTGTCGAGCAAAACTATGACTTTCCTGAACTCGTCGGCATGTACGCAGAAACGAAATAAACTGGTGCACAGGCAATCGGTATGAGGGTGTGAGCCTACACGCACCTGCGCTCGGAACGGTACGCTGCTGTTCCGAGCGTTTTTTTTACGAGCGGCACGTGTACCGAAATAGAGCGAACAGAACCGACACTTTAAAACAAGATGATACCGTGCAGCTGTACGAAATGACAGTTAAATAAACAGTTTTTGTACGACGACACTTTCGCTCACGGTGTCTTTTTATTTTTTAGTCAGACATACCACCGGCACCGACAACAAAAATGACCACGAATCAGTCGGAACAAAAAATAAAGTATGCACCTAAAATAAAATTTTTACCCGCGCTATCTAGAACAGGATGCGGCGAAAGTTGTATAATCACCGTATGAAGCATAATTTTTCAATAGAGACGATTAAGAACATCAACTCTGTTTTGATTTTCAGCGCAGCAATCATCGGACTGATTTTGCTGCTCGTCACATTTGTTCAAGAGATACTGCCCCATCGCCAAATACGTAATCAAGTAGAAGTTATCAGCGCGGAAACAGAAAGGACAATCGAAGAGCATGTTGATTTTGTGACAAAACTGCGGGACGTGTTCGTGTTTTCTGTGCGGAGCACGGCGGTCGGTGAACCAGTTGAATATCGGAGCGGAACTGATTACGGATACGATGTCGCAAATGTAGTCGGCAATTTAAAACAATCGGTGTATGGCAAAAAAGAAAGCGGCGTCGTCAATTTAATTTTCATTTCTGCTGACGGCACTGTAGAACGTACGCTGTTTTCACAGAACGTTTTTATTTATACATATAAGTTGATCATCGACTACCGCGACTATCTGCCTGCACGGCCTGCATTTTCCAAGAATCTGTACGCCGTCGTTCCTGTTGACTCAAACGGTGACGGCGTGCTCAACAGCGACGACTGCATACAGCTCTACGTCTCTGAGTACGACGGCAGCAACGTGACGGTGCTTTCTGGAAATGTGTACAGCGTTTCTGTAGTGGACAACAACACGCTCGTATTCAGCGACTTCAAAAACGGAGAACGCACCTGGTATGAGTACAGCGCAACGAGCAAAAATATCACCGCACTCAAAACAAGTGCGGAAGAGCCCGACCACAAAGATATTTCGTTCTAAGAGCAGCAAGGATTGTGTACCGAATGTAAGGAGCGCACGGAGTGTGGGCAAGCGCTAAAGAGAAAACAAATGAAAAATTGATTTTATACAACTGATGTGCTACCTGCATCGACGGCTACAACGTTCGTGTACTGTCGTGCACAAACATCGCGTTTTTTTTATCTGATGGTCACAAGAGAGAGCCTCTATTAAAAAACGAGATGCAGCGAGGAAGGCTGCTCGGCAACAGGTATGACAAATACCACTTCATTCTTGTCAGGGCATTAGTCATACACTATACTTACCGTTTATGGAAAGAGAAAAATTCAAATCGCGCATTGGGTTCATTTTAGTAAGCGCAGGATGCGCAATCGGCATTGGAAACGTGTGGAAGTTTCCATACATCACTGGTGCATACGGCGGCGGCGTGTTTGTGCTGTTTTACCTTTTGTTTCTCGTGATTATGGGAGCACCCGTGCTCACGATGGAGCTTGCCGTCGGACGCGCCTCGCAAAAAAGCGCTGTGCTTGGCTACAAGGCGTTGGAAAAGAAAGGCACATTCTGGCACATTCACGGCTGGTTTGCAATAGCGGGCTGCATGCTGCTCATGATGTACTACACGACAGTCTCCGGCTGGATGTTCAGCTATTTTGTTAAATTTTTGCGCGGCACATTTTCAGCCGCCCTTCCGACCGCTAGTTCCGCAGGCGACGCAGCAGATGCTGCAGCAGTGTTTTCTGCCATGCTCGCAAACCCTGTCGAGATGGGCATGTTCATGGCAATCACTGTCGTTGCAGGATTTGCCATCTGCTCGTTCAGCTTGCAAAAGGGACTTGAGCGCATCACAAAGATACTGATGACGGGCTTGCTCATCCTCATACTGCTGCTCGCCGTCCATTCGATGACGCTGCCCGGCACCAGACGCGGCATCAGCTTTTACTTGCTCCCCGACATGCAGCGCGCGCGTGACATCGGCATTGGGCGTGTCATAACGGCGGCGATGAATCAGGCGTTTTTTACGTTGAGTCTCGGCGTTGCCGCAATGGAGATTTTCGGCAGCTGCATGTCAAAAGAAAAGACGCTTGCAGGCGAAGCGTTCTGGATTTGCGGGCTCGACACGTTTGTGGCGCTGTGCAGCGGATTAATCATTTTTCCCGCGTGCTTCAGCTTTGGCGTAGAGCCAGACGCGGGACCGTCGCTCATATTTATAACGCTGCCAAAAGTGTTTGCGAGCATGTCCGGCGGCAGAATCTGGGGCACGCTCTTTTTCCTCTTTATGACGTTTGCAAGTTTTTCAACAGTCATCGCCGTGTTTGAAAATCTCATCACGTGCGGCATAGATAATTTCGGCTGGAGCAGAAAAAAATCTGCCGCACTGCACTGCGCGTTCATACTCGTTGCAAGCATACCGTGCGTGCTCGGCTACAACATATGGAGCGGCGTGCATCTCATCGGCGCGCGCGACATACTCGACAGCGAGGATTTTATCGTCTCAAATCTTCTGCTGCCGCTCGGCTCGCTCATCTATCTGCTCTTCTGCACGACAAAATGGGGCTGGGGCTTCGACAACTACTGCGCAGAGGCAAACACAGGGGCAGGCATACGGCTTTCGCCAAAACTCAAATGGTATTTCTCGATTGTGCTGCCGCTCCTCATACTCGTGATTCTTGCCGAGGGCTTGCTGCCTCGCTAAAATCGCGCGACGCAGCAAGCCTTCGAGTTTTGCTCACGCAAACTCGCATCTCCGTGTGCGCAGTTACACTCCGTGCAACTGCGCACTAAATGCACGCGCTCGGAAATTGATATTACCTCTCTCGTGCATTTTTATGGACGGGATTGCTGCCTCGCTAAAATCGCGCGACACAGCAAGCCTTCGAGTATTGCGGCATCGTTTTTTGCCGTGACAGTAATGTGCCGCCACAACACTTGCAGTTCTCTTTCAAAATCGATATAATTATTTTGTTAGCATTATCTAATAAATGTTTTGTCAAACCGCAAGGAGAAATCAATGACTAATCATATTTTGCAAAAATCGCTGTTCCGCACCATGCCAGCATCTTTTTTCGCATTAACAACGTCATACGTACAACGCACGCTGCTGCCATTGTTGTGTGTCGCTGCACTTGCGCCCGCAGTATTGACGATTGCATCATGCACGAGCGGAGCACTGCCAGAAAATCATATCACCGACGTAACCGCCATTACAGAAGTTTTTGGCGACGGTGAAAAGCTTGCGGCAGTTGTCATTGCATACGATGCTGAAATCTTGCACCAGTCTCTGTCTACCAAAGATTTTGCAGTGACGGAGCGCACGGTGCGCGCTGTTTACGTGAATGATGCGCCAGAGCAACCGAACAGCGTCAAGCAAAAAGGCATGTTCGTCATAGTGGCATTGGAGCCGCTGCCGCTCGAGGACAATTCTGTTGACCCGCATCCTGAAGACGGCACTGTTGCGGAGCGCGAGGCGAAAGGCATGACCGGTCCTGTGCTGGGAAGCCGCGGAAATCCTCTGCCGCGTGCAGTCATTTCAGCAGAAGTGCAGCAGACTGGCAAAATAAAAACGGCGGATGGAAGAACATATGGCGCATCTAAAAAAATTGCGTCGTCGCATACGCGACAGCTCGTTGTGGAAGAATTTATTCAAGACACATTCTCCGATGCTGACGGGCAGCAGCTCATGTACAATTTGTACATTCCGAAAAACTACAACGAACAGATTTCGTATCCGCTCGTACTGTTCATGCATGATGCGGGCGCCGTATCTCCAGAAATAAAAACGACGCTCGTGCAGGGGCGCGGCGCAATCGCATTTGCAGAAGCACGCTGGCAGACACAGCACGAATGCTTTGTCCTTGCGCCGCAATACGATACAGTAATCGTCGATGACAACTATCAGTACGGTCCGGAACTTGACCGCACGATTCACTTGATAGCGGCGCTCGCAAAAACATATTCCATCGACACAAAGCGCATCTACAATACGGGACAGTCTATGGGCGGCATGACGGCGATTGCAATGGATGTGCGATACCCCGATTTTTTTGCCGCATCGTATCTTGTTGCCTGCAAGTGGAATGCCGCCGTCACTGCTCCGCTCGGAAATCAAAATATATGGGCAGTTGCAAGCGAAGGCGATCCGGGCGCGTACCCCAGCATGGCGGAAATACTCGGCGATTTAGAAACGCGCGGCGCGACAGTGACGCGGCTTACGCTCGACACTGAACAAGCGCAGACTGCACTGAACGAGCGCGTGCAGGCAATGATAAACGATGACTGCCACATTTACTACACGATATACAGCGGCGGCAGTCACCGCTCCACGTGGCAGCACGCATATGACATGGTGCCCGCGTTGGAATGGCTTTTTTTGCAGCACAAATGATATGAGGTGCGCTTTCCCGGTACCTGCATGCTCAGGGCTTATGCTGCGTTCATGCTCTGCATGAATCAAACGGTATGAGAAACTCGCGCTTGTTCTGCTGCACAGAAAAGTCCCGCCTCATTTTATTGACAACCGTCTGCGCATCGTGATAAAATAGATTGTCTTTCATTCTCT
This sequence comes from Treponema sp., assembly GCA_017470085.1. Taxonomy (GTDB): domain Bacteria; phylum Spirochaetota; class Spirochaetia; order Treponematales; family Treponemataceae; genus Treponema_D. The sequence continues at coordinate 1,178 of JAFUFE010000128.1, read as the reverse complement.
TTTCCTGCGGCCAACTAAAAAACAGTATGCGGCACAGGAATAGGTTCGTGTCATACCGTCACCTGGGGAAGCAATTTATTTTTTCGAGGGATTACACATGAAAAAAGAGGTCTACACCATCGCTTCTGTCATCATTTTATTGATTGCAGCGCTTGTCTTTGTGGTGATGCCGGCACTCGTCGGCAACAGTCAGCGGAATGAGCTCCCCCCTGTCGGTTCTTACGACGGTCAGGCCATTACGTATGCAGTCGGGTCGGATTTTGCAAAGACAGCCAACCGATACAGCGAGATCAGACGCCGCCAAAACCAGAACGCAGAGACAGGGATGCAAGAATATATCGACACGGTTTCTTATTCGTTTCGGGCTGCATTTCAAGAAGTGCTCACGCGACTAGCATACTCAAAGGCGGTTGCAAAAAGCAAGTACCAGCCGCCGCAGGCAGCGGTCTCCCGCGTGATGGTTCCGTATTTTACCGATGAAAATGGAAACTACTCTTCCCGACTCTACCGGCAGACTTCAGATGCAGAGCGGACAACGCTTCAGTCGCAGGCAGAAAAAGCCTTGATGCTTGCACGATACGAAAGCGATCTGTTCGCAACGACGGAACAGGCACAGTACTATCTGCTGTTTGAAACGGAACGCTATGACGTGTACAGCAATCCGGGTTTAACGGAAAGTTTCAACGGAACAAATCTGTACGGCATCAAAAGCCCCAAAACCGAGACGGCTTTTCTTGCGCAGATGGGAAGCGAAGAACGGCTGTTCGACATGGCGAGTTTCGATATGGGCAATTATCCCGCACACGAAAAAATCGCGTACGGTAGGAGCAATGCGGAAAAGTTTATCGCGTACGATATGTCAGTCATCACTGTCGATGACCGTTCCGAAGCGGAATCTGTGCTACGCCGAATTCGCAACGAAAGCATTACCTTTGTCGATGCCGTCAGCACCTATTCACGAAAATCGTACAGCGATACTGACGGAAAACTCATCACCAATTATGCCTATCAGTTGGAACGGACGGTAACGCAGGCGGCAGATTTCAGTATCCTCACTTCGCTTTTACCCGGAGAGACGAGCGATGTGATTCAAACGGGAACGACGTATTCCATATTTCAGGTAGACGGAGACAGTGTTCAGCCGGACTTTTCAACCGAACCGCTCCTCACGGCAGTGT
>JAFUFE010000127.1 GCA_017470085.1 Treponema sp. | reverse complement strand
TTTTTTTGTATGTTACAAAAAACTATTATCCAATGAATCTCTGACAAGTAATTTATTTTATAAGGAGAATAGTATGAAAAAATCTACGACGGTGCTCTCGTGTATCATCTTATTAGGTGCGCTGTTTTCTTTTTCCTGTTCAACGCTCAATATAGTTTTTGGAGAGCCAAAAATCAGTTTAAAATCAATCGGTATTCAGTCGCTTGATAGAGAAGGCATCACGTTTTATGTTGATTATTCTGTTTCAAATCCCTATCCTGTTGGTTTTTCTGTGCAGCGGGTAGCGGCAAACATCACCTATGAACAGAGTGTTTTTGCCCGGCTTACTGCTGATGAGGGGGTGAATGTACGTGCCGGAAAAACCAGCACAAATACGGTGACGTTCAAATTGCCGTATGATATGATTTTAAATCTTGCCAATCGGACAAATGGAAAAACGTCTTTGCCGTTTACCATTAATGGAACAGCATATCTTGATTTGGGAGCGATACCTTATTTTGAGGGACAGTCACTTGAATTGCCATTTACAAAAGATTTTGATGTACCGATTTTTAAACCACAGTTTTCTATTTCAAATGTACAGGTGCAGCTTCCGGCTGTAGCAGAAATAACAAAAGCGTTTACTAATAGCGGTATGAACGTTGCCCGCGCCGGACGGCTGGCCGCACAGCTCATTTCTGGACAGGGGATCACTGCGGATATTTTTGACGGCGTGCATCTTGATGTGGGATTTTCGTTTACGATCAATGTTGCGCATACCGGTGGTGCTCCGTGGCGATATCAGCTGAAGTCCTGTGCATTGCAAACCAGCGCGGGCACGCTCGTTGACCTTACGCCGCACAGTGCAGCGGCAATGACCACGGGCGGTGGCATACCAATCAACGTATCGCTCAATACACTAAACGCAGCTGCATTTATAGTTCAGCTTTTAACAAAGCGAGGAACGAATCCGGTGTTTACGTTTGACAGTGAGTTGACATTTACGGAACTGCCATATGCGCCGCGTGTGCCGCTTTTCTATTCATACGAAATTCCGTTATCGCAAGTGAACGTGTCGAATAGATAATGTGCAAACCGTTATGTCCCAGCGTGCATGTTTAAAAAAGCGTATGTATTGTTGCAAAGACCATGTACCGAATTGCATCAGGTAGAGCTAGCGGCATTTTACCCAGCCACAGCGTGCCGCTAGCGTTCTCTATAAGAAGCGTGTGAGTGCTTTAATTGCAAGGACTATGTAGCAACCGCAAAGATATGCGGCACGCTGCTTCCCATATTAGTCAGAGCACTGCATACTTGCTTGTGCCATTGTTCTGCAGACAGTTTATTTTTCTTCTGAGGGCGGACATCCGGCAATCGCTGTGCCGAGCGTGATATCGTTGTCAATTTTTACGATTTCATAATACCGGTGATATGTATCGGCGAGCACGGTCTTCATACGTGCCTGTACCGTGTTGGAGAGATTATATCCGTGCCAGAATGTGGTGCCGTTTGCGACGATGCGTACTGGCTCAGTGGGAACGACACCCGTGCCGCTTTTGAGTACTGCGGCGGTAAGCACTGCCGTAACGATGTGCGCTGTCCGTTCGTAAAGCGTAGTGAGCACCGTAAAAAGCGTGTCGTAATCGGTGCGATTACCACGTGCACATACGGCGCCAAGCATCGTAGTTGTGTCGAACGGTGCCCGAAGAAATTGGTCTATATCAAGCGACTGCACAGTCGGTACCGTTTTAAATGCGGTACAGAATTGTTCAGAGAATAATCGATCTTCACAGGCGTGGGTGAGCAGTATAAAAGCGAGGTGTCCAAAATAAGCACCTGAACATTTTTTTTCAAGCAATCCGTGTCCCGGTTGTACCGAGTGTGTATCGAGTACCGTGTCAAACACACTCATCGGATATTTGTCATACAAGCCTGATTCACAGACAACGATGTGATGCACTGGATTTTTTTCGTTGAGTTTTTGTATTGGCTGATATTCTACATATGCGGCATTCAGGCCAGTGCCTAAAATAAATCCGATGTAGGAGCTGTATTTTTTTCCGATGGGAATATTCACCGCTCCCGCCAACAAAGATGCCATGGTATCGTTGACGAGCGTAATTTTTTTCGGTTTATTCCAGCCGTGCCGCACGAGTGCATCTGACAGACATGCGCCGACCAACGTACCGATAACTTCCGGCGCCTTTATTTCCTTTGAAAAATTGAGTACTTGTCCGTCATTGTTTGCCGTAATCTTCATTGCGTATGAAAAACAAAAGCCGATATATGCTGCTTTGTTCTTTAGGTGGGCAATATTCAAAGCAATGGCGTCGTAGAATGCATCTTTTGACAATTCGCGTTCAATTCCTGGCATGCGCGTTTTTTCTAAATCGCTGATTGTCGGTATGCCCTGCGCGTCAAACGTCACCAGACAGGAGCGGAAATTTGTTCCGCCAGCATCGATGACGATAACTGATTCGTTCCGCGGCATTGTTTTAGGAATATATCCGGGTGCAGGAATCATCGCTTGTGATCCCGGTGCCGTGTTGTTGCCTGAATTTTGTGCCAAGCCGCGTGTCATATCGTCTAGTATCGCCGATATCGTACTGTGGATATCCGGAACCGTGAAAGCATATCGTGAAAAAAAATCTGCACAACGCTGTAATTCATTCATGGAATGCCCCTGTTCATGTGTTCCTGACCAACGCAACGAATTGATCCGGTGCTTTTAATTCGATGCCTTTAAAATAATTGACGGTGCCGACTTTCAGTTCATCAGTACTTGCATCATCACATACTATCGTAGCGTCTGCGTGCAGTTGCAAGGTAGTTATAGGCCACTGCTGCGACACGGCACCCTCAACCGCATGCGCTAACGCGCGTGCTTTATTGTGTCCCGTCAGCATGATGACAATTTCCTGTGCGTCCATAACGGTGCCAATACCAACTGACAGCGCGGAAAACGGTACTTCGTGTATAGTATCGAAAAAGCGCGCATTGACAGTCCGCGTGTCTTCCGTCAGTATGACTTTCCGCGTACGCGATGCGAACGACGAACCCGGTTCATTAAACGCTATGTGTCCGTCGACTCCGGCACCGCCAAAAAATACATTAATGCCACCTACCGCCGTAATTTTTTGTTCGTATGCTGCACATTCCGCGGGAATATCTTTTGTCATACCGTCAAGGAGATTGATATTTTCCTTTTTTATATCGATGTGGTCAAAGAAATTTGTATGCATAAAATAATGATAACTCTGCGGGTGGGTAGGCGCGAGACCAACGTATTCATCCATATTAAATGTAATGACGTGTTCAAAAGAAATGATGCCTCTTTTGTGCAACTCGATAAGCCGTCTATAGACACCGAGCGGCGTGCTTCCAGTCGGCAAACCCAGCACAAACGGTTTGTGTGCTGTCGGGGAAAACGCCTTTATTTTACCTGCAATATAATCGGCTGTCCACATTGCCGAACTGTCGTAGTCACGTTCAATCACCAATCGCATTGTGTCCTTCCTTGCGTGCATACAGTGATGCACGATTAAAAAAAGCTGCATGGTTACGCGGCACACCTTTTTTCGTTTGGCGTGCTTCAGTGTTTTCACTGAGTTGTAATGCTGGCGCGAAAGCTACACATACCGCCGCTCTGCATTAACAGCATATAAAAATGTATCGATGTATAAAAATCGTATACTCCTTATTGCAGCACGCCGTTTGGCTTAGACTGCAGTGCAGAATTATTATAACGTATTTTTGACGACCGTGCCACCTACCATGGCAAGACGCACGGAATATTCTTTATCAAAGACAACAAGGTCGCTGTCATATCCGTGGGAAATAATTCCTTTATGCGTATATTTCATAATGCGCGCTGGGTTTGCAGTGGCGCAGCTGACTGCATCGGCAAGAGAAAAACCGAATGCTGTTAAATTCTTTATGCCGAGCATCATGGTGAGTGCAGAGCCAGCGATAACGTCATCTGTTTTACGGTGAAAGCAGCCATATTTAAAGACTACTTCTTCACCGTTTGCAAAGAGCGTGTCTGCGCGTTGCTCTGTCGGCGTCAGTGCGTCTGTTATCAATACGATGTGGCTAGTTGTTTTGTCGCGCTGTAATAGTTTGAATAAATCAGGATGTACATGAATTCCGTCTGCAATAATTTCACACGACATTTCCGGATGGATAAGTACCGCCCCAGCTGCACCGGGATCGCGGTGGTGCAGCTGACTCATGGCGTTAAACAGGTGTGTTGCATGCAGAATGCCGGCCTGAATGCCTTCTTTCATATGGTGATACTCTGCATTTGTATGCCCAGCTTGCAATACGATTCCTTTATCGGCACACCATAATACAAGTTCACGCATACCTTTGAGCTCAGGCGCTACCGTCATATTTACGATATGGCCTGCCGCGGCATTCCAGAGACGTTCCATAAGTGCGATGTCGGGCAGTCGTACTGTTTCTGGACGCTGTACGCCGAGTTTTAGCGGCGATATAAATGGTCCCTCAAGATGAATGCCCATAATGCGAGCACCGGTTTCTTTTCCTATTGCCGCGGCGACGGCTCTGCAACAGCCAGTCATATGTTCTTCCGAAGCGGGATATATCGTTGCATTAAATGCGGTCACTCCGTAGTGGGCTAAATCATCTGACATCTGAAGAAATCCATCTACCGAATAGTTGTCTGTGCCGTGTCCCTTAAATCCGTGAATGTGTGTATCGATAAATCCGGGGGCAATGTAGTTTCCTCCGGCATCGATAAATGTTACGCCATGAGGAAATGTTTTTTGCTCAAAACGCTCTTTACTGAAGACGTCAACGATTGTTGTCCCGTCGATTAGTACGGCACCGTTCCCTTCTTCACTGACCCCGTTTAGAATAATACCGTTATGTATACATAGCATACCCTACCCTCGTATAGTTTTACGGTTCGTGCATCATAATCGTATCGCTTTGAACTCATGCACCAAACGTCTTTTGGTGTGATACCATCGCTGAAAATGTGACCGCAGTATTTATGGCACGATAGCGCACCGATTTAGTCAGTTGTTCGCGTTTACTGTTTGTGTGCTGCAGTGATGTGCTGCACACTCGTGCCTGCTTTTCTTTCATTGTTGAATTGAAAAAATATAGCAGAAAACGTATTATGGTTTACAATGACGCACGCGCCGCGTATTACTATATCACGGGGCACGGAAATTGTTGAGGGGGAGCATATGATTACCGACACGATTATTTTAGCAGGCGGATTTGGGGAGCGGTTATGGCCTGCCTCAAGCCCAGCACTGCCGAAGCAGTTTATGACACTTCACGATGGGTGTTCATTTTTTCAGGCAAGTCTTTATCGCGCATGGTCGGTCAATAAGAACGGGACCATCACTGTTGTTACGCGGAAAGATTTAGTTGCCACGTGTGTGGAGCACTGCACAAGTCTTGCCCGCCAGTTTTCCGCAGTCGAGCGCGAACATTTTTTACAAGCACTCTGTATCGTTGCGGAACCGTGTCCTAGACATACTGCTCCCGCAATTTTACTTGCGACATATCTTGTGCAAAAAAAACATCCTGAAACAAATCGGACAGTACTTGTATTGACGAGCGACCATGTTATTGAGCCGGTAGAAGCATTTGTGGCCGATTGTCAAAAAGCAGCTGCAGCGGCGGAAAGCGGATTTTTGGTGTGCTTTGCGATTCCCCCAACGGAACCATCAACCGGATACGGCTATATAAAAACAGGCGAGCCACTGTTCAATTTGCAGCATACGTTTTTAATCGATTACTTTAAAGAAAAACCGGATGCACACACTGCTGCCCAGTATCTTGCAGCGGGTAACTTCTGGTGGAATAGCGGCACGTTTGCATTTACGGCAAAAGATTTTGATGCGAATGTGCAATTATATGCTCCTAATATCTATGCGTCGTTTGAAGCAATTCGTCGTGCTGCTGTTCCCGTGGTGCAGGAATATGAAGGAATTTCTGTTGTTGAAACGTGGCCAGAAATGGAAACCGTATATTCTGTTGTTCCGGCGGTAGCAGTTGATGTCGCGATTATGGAAAAGACGAATCGTGCATGTGCGGTTCGAGCTTCGTTTCATTGGACGGACGTCGGAAGTTGGGACACGTTCAGTTCACTTGCGAGCAGTCACAGCGCGCCGCGTGTTGTTCAAATAGAGAGTACAGAAAATTTTGTATATTCTGATATTCCTGTTGCATTGTGCGGAGTGGATAATCTTGTTGTTGTGGTCAAAAATAATAATGTGCTTGTGATGAAAAAAGGAGCGGGCGCGCTGGTACGTGAAGCGGCACAAAAAATGCAATTATCGTAGTGAATCTCCCCACTGCGAGCGCTGTAAACGCCAAGGATAATTTTCCGCGCGAATACAATATGGTGGTCTGTGCTGTATACGGCAGACATGTTTCCATTTTACCGTTCGGTGAAGGAAAAGATAGTCAATACAGTGTTGCATACTGTTATGGCACAGCGCGCCACTGTCTAATTATGAGAAGAATAAATGGATATATTCTGTCTGGTCATTGTCATTAAATAATGCTATACTGAACCGTATGACACGAGAAGATGAAAACGCACAACGCGCCGTCCGTCGGTCTACCTTGAAATCACTTCGAGTAAAGCGCGACTCGCGCATTCGGATGATTCGTGATAAAGCAGAACAGGACATTCGCGAAATAAATATCATGTATGCCGAAGATCCAGAGCGACTTCGTGCAAAGTATGCTGCCGACGACTATGCCCGTTCTGAACATGCGCGTAAGCGTGCGGAGAAAAAAATTGAAATTGAAAAAAAATTGATTGCACTTGACCGTGCTCGGCGGCGGTTTACGGTTGCAGAAGAAATCTTTACCGCAATCGTGCAAGGAGTCGGCGCAATCCTTGCTATAATAGCTACCGTGGTGCTTACCTATCATTCTGTACAACTTCCGCCAGGTACGATGCGCGTATATTTTATTGCGTCGTATGCGTGCGTAGGCGGGGCATGGATAGTTATGTACATTATGTCGACACTGCACCATGCGTTGACTCCTATTGGGGCAAAGGAAGTATTCAACCGCCTAACGAAAGCGTGTGCATTTGTGGCGCTCTGTACTGGCTACACAGCGATTGTGTTAACCGCAATAAACAATACGACCGGCTGGGTGTTGTTCGGTATTGCATGGCTGCTTGCAATTGTCGGCATTGTTCTTTACTCCGTATTTGGCAGTTACATAGAAAATTTTACGCTCGCACTTTATCTTATTTTGGGTTGGTCAGTAGTGCTCGCTTTTCATTGGTTGTATCGGTCGTTACCGGATATTACGTTTCGCATGCTCATTGCAAGTGGCATCTGTTGTACAGTGAGTATTTCTTTTTATGCGCTGCGAAAGATTAAATATATGCATGCCGTTGGCTGCCTGATAATGCTTGCTGCTACCGTTCTGTTCTACGTGGTGTTATTTTCCCAAATTTAAAAAATTGGTGAATGGCAATATGTCAATAATAGAATTGATGGCATTAAGCGCCGGATTGTCTGTGGATGGATTTGCCGCGAGTATTACTGACGGCATGACGTTTGACAAAATAACATTCGTGCGGGCGTTGATTATTGCATTTACATTTGCAGTATTTCAAACGCTTATGCCGGTGGGAGGATATTTTGTCAGCGGTTATTTTTATTCATATATTCAAGGCGCTGGACGCTGGATAGTGTTGGGCGTGTTGTGTTTTCTTGGTGGCAAACTACTGATACAGGGCATTGCGGCGTTTATAACGAAGCATACCGCAAAAGCTGTTGTTGCGGCGGCGCCGGATACGTTGAAAGAGCAGCTTAACGAAAAAATGACGGTTCGCCTGATGTTGGGACAAGGGCTCGTTACGAGTATTGATGCGTTTTTAATCGGAATCTGTTTGACCGTGTTGCAGGTAGATATACTTCGTTCTGTACTTTTTATCGGGGGCATTACATTTTTAGTGTGCGTCCCTGGCGTATATATTGGGCGGAAAACCGGTGATTTGCTGACGGACAAAGTGCAGATGGTGGGTGCCATCGTCTTGATAGGAAACGGTATATGGCTTTTCTTTAAACACCCGCTGATTGGGCTTATGTCAGTATAGTTGTCTGTGCATGGCTCAGTCTGAGCGCCGCTATGATGTCGCTGTTGTCCTCGCGCCATCCGTATAGAAAGTACGATACCGGTTCCCACAGTGCCACCCAGCCGATAATGCTGAAGCTTTCTTTGAAAAATTGCGTAAAATCATTTACCGGCATTGTTCCGAAAAATTGACTGATTGCAATACACAGTGCCAGAAAAATAAAACCGACAATCAAATTGAACCGCCAGCGGCGAACTTCTCTACGCTTGCGGTCGAGTTCGTTGAGAAGGACAGAAGAAAAATGATGTCGTATGATTTTTTCCGCCAGCGCGCCGCTCTCAGCGTTCTGTTCGGTCAGTCGTAATGCAATAACTAGCGGTGCATGCGGCGGGGCATTTTTTGCCTGTTCACTTAAATATTCCTCAATGACGGTCGTCAATTTTGCTTCTTCCTGAATATGCGGGTCATGCTTGTACGTCAGCTCTGTAATAGTGTGTAGCGTTATGGGAATAACCCATGGAGAGACAGTGTCCATATGATGACTGAAAATTTTTCGTTCAAGTTTTTTTATGTTCATACAGTGTCCTTCCTTACGGTCGTTTATATAATGCTGCATTTGTATCATATGCAACATAAGCAACTTGTTAGCGGTTGCTGTAGTTTTTTTCTATCCAGTTGATGTATTCTCCTGACAGAATGTGCTGTACCCATTCTCTATGCGTAAGATACCAGTGTATTGTTTCCCGCAGTCCTGATTCAAACGGCATAGTGCGGTGCCAGCCTAATTCTGTTTTTATTTTGGTGCAATCAATTGCATAACGCCTGTCGTGTCCAGGGCGATCTTTCACAAAAATGATGGTTTTTTGTACCGCTGCTGCGTCAATGCCTAGTGCTTCGGCGGTTAGCTCGATCACTTTATGTAGAAGCGTGATATTTTGCCATTCATTTTCACCGCCGATATTGTATTTTTCTCCGGCGCGGCCGTTGTTTAGAATGCACCATACTGCGCGATTATGATCTGCTACGTAAATCCAATCGCGGATATTTTTGCCGGTGCCATATACCGGCAACTCTTTTCCGTCACGGATATGTATAATCATGAGCGGAAGTAATTTTTCAGGAAACTGATAGGGGCCGTAGTTATTCGAACAATTTGAAATGGTCAGTGGCATGCCATACGTGTGGAAATAGGCGAGCGCCACGTGGTCGCTTGCTGCTTTGCTTGCTGAATACGGAGAGCGTGGAGCATAGGGGGTGTTTTCTGTAAAACGACCTGTTGCTCCGAGCGAGCCGTATACTTCGTCGGTGCTCACATGATGAAAGAGCACATCACTGCGGATACTGCCGTCAGCTTTTTGCCATGCTGCCCGTGCGACATCGAGCAGCGTACATGTGCCAAGTGTATTTGTCTTCATAAAGGTTTCAGGCGTTGCAATCGAACGGTCTACATGGCTTTCTGCAGCAAAGTGCACGACGGTATCGATGTCGTATTGAGAAAATATGCGCTCCATATGTACCCGGTCGCAAATATCTGCCTTTTCAAAAAAATACCGGGTTCCTTTATATTGGCGTGAAATATCCGCTACACTTTCCAGATTGCCGGCATATGTTAAACGGTCAACGTTGACAACTGTTCCATGAAAACCGCTTTCATCACTGAATAAAAAATGAATGAAATTTGCACCGATAAATCCAGCTCCACCGGTTACCAATATATTTCGTAATGTTCGTTGCATGAGCTCTTATCCTCTTGGTTTTAATTTCAATCGAGCGCCGGTAACAACAGGTATTCGGATATAGCAATGTACGGCACCATTTTTATCTATAATGTGCAGCAACTTCCCATAAAGCATCTATGTGATTACGATTTCCTGCCTCTCCATTCTCCGGCGAGCGAAAAATATTTTTTCATCTTGTCAAATGGCGGATGCTGCATATCTTTTTCTGACAGTATAGGGGGGGGATTCCCTGCGCCACAGTGCCAGTCGATTGCAAGTTCCGTGTCGTTCCATGGTAGACCACTTTCTCCATGGGCATCATACGGAGCGGTATACTTATAGGCACACACCGCTGTATCGGTGAGTACATAAAAGCCGTGGGCGCATCCTGCCGGGATATAGAGTTGATTTTTTCGCTCTCCATCTAATAGCGTTCCATACCAACGTCCGAATGTTGGGGATGCATTCCGTAAATCAACTGCTACGTCAAAGACTGTTCCAAAAACGGCTCGTATTAGTTTTGCTTGTGGGTAGCGCGTTTGGAAATGCAGTCCTCGGAGCGTACCGTTTACAGAAAACGATTCATTGTCCTGTACGAATTTTTTGTCAAGTCGATTTTGGACGAAATCGTATTCACTATATGTTTCACATACATATCCGCGCGTATCGGTATGAATATCGGTTTGAATTTCATACAGCCCGGGAAAAATGATTCCATCAATAGTACAGGGGGTGACCGTTAAAGGCATGACTACTCCTACAGCTGGTCTGCAATATACAAAAGATACTGACCGTATTCTGTTTTGTATTCTAGCGCACGAGCGCGTAGGGCGTCTTGCGTAATCCATCTGTTTCGATATGCAATTTCTTCAATGCAAGATACATACAACCCCTGCCGTTTTTCAATCGTCGCGATAAAATTGCCCGCGTCGAGTAAACTGTTGTATGTACCAGTGTCCAGCCATGCTAGACCTCGGCCGAGTAGTTCTACGGTGAGCAGTCCGCGTGCGCAGTATTCATTGTTTATCTCTGTAATTTCAAGCTCTCCTCGTGCGGATGGCTGCAAGGTTTCTGCGATATGAATGACGGTATTGTCATAAAAATATAATCCTGGTACGGCATAGTTGCTTTTCGGCTGTGCCGGTTTCTCTTCAATTCCAAGCACACGTCCTTGTGCATCAAATTCTACCACGCCGTATGCGCCGGGCTCTTTAACATAGTACCCAAAAATTGTTGCACCGCCAGTCGTTTCAGTACGCGTTACGGCAGTAGACAGATTGGCTATGAGCCCCTGTCCGTAAAAAATATTATCGCCAAGCACTAATGCAACGGTATCTGTACCGATAAATTGTTTCCCAACAATAAATGCGTCTGCTAAACCACGCGGTTGTTCCTGTACCGCATATGTAAAGCGCATGCCGAGCCACTTTCCGTCCCCGAATAAGTCTTCAAACAGATGAATATCACGCGGCGTAGATATGATAAGCACTTCCCGAATGTGTGCAAGCATGAGCACTGACAGCGGGTAATAAATCATCGGTTTATTGTAGAGCGGCAACAGCTGTTTGGAAATCGATTTTGTAATTGGATACAGTCGTGTTCCCGAACCACCTGCCAAAATAATCCCTTTCATGCAATCAGTATACTTTTAATAGTTTTACCTGACAAGGACATTGTTATGTGACGATATCTGTACTAAAAAGATAGCGCGCATTATACTGCTACAGTAATTTTTCGTATGCCATACGCCACCCTTTTTCGTATGTGATTTTTCCGCAGTAGGTAAAGCCGCATTTTTTTAACACGGCGCGCATGGCACCATTATCAAAGTTAGTGTCTATTTTAAAGCTCTGTACATTATGTTTTAGTGCAAGTTTTTCTGTTTCTGCGATAAATGTTGATGCTGTGCCGTGTCCATGCGCTGCCGTTGCCACCGCCAACCGATGAAGAACAACATATGGCTGGTGGCTCAACCAAGCGCCGTCTATATTCTGGTATGCTGCTTCACCGTCAAAGATAATTGCGCCATATGCCATCACGGTTGTACCGTTGCACAATACATATGCGTATCCGCGCCGTATGTCGTCTGCAATGTGTCTTTGTGTAGGATACGTTTCATCCCATTGTCGTCGGTTTTCCTGCAACATGTACAGTTTTGCTTGTTGTATTATTTCCCAAATCTGTTTACAATCGGAAGCCGTTGCTGGTCTGAATTGTAGCGGTGTTGTATGCATCAAATAATATCCTCCCAAAATAATTGTGATGTGCTGGTTCGTCTACATGGCGACGCAGAGAATAATTCGTACATCGGCTATATTAGCAGACATCGCTTATTGGGCAATGCGCTATATGACTTTGCAACTCAGTATTCGATGGTCCATACTGTGCCAGCGGTTCTCCCGAAAATTTCTGGTTCATACATACATTCCGCATAGGTACTTGGGGCGGCGTAGGTGCCGGTGCGCTGTGCGCGAAATAAAAATTCTATGGTGTGCATTCCGTGCGGCAGATAATCCCAGAAACATTGCAGTTCCGCATTGTATATATCCTGATGAGCGGGCGACCATCTGCGATACGGGAGAATCGCGGTTTCTTCTGGAGACGCAGGGATTGTTGCTGTTGTGGAGAATGCTGCATTTAAAATTGCTGCTCCTGCAGGAACCGGTACGCGGAGAGCAACAAAGGTGCGTTCCTTTGGCGTCGATACATATATCTTGTGCCGATAGATAGTTCCGCTTTTCAGTGTTCCGCCAGTTATTTTTTCACCAGTCCGCGCATCGACAATTTCGTTGTAGATGGAAATGCCTTCATCGCGAGCGGTCTGTTCTTCTGCTGGGAGTGCGTATGCGAGTGATGCCGTATAAAACAATGTGCCCGTTCCATTTTTTGACAGTACCAGTGGGACTATCGTATCCCGCGGGATATCGGCAAGTTCTTCTGCAGTGAACGCATGTGATGTATGCACGGGGGATGCGTTGGCGCCGGCAAAAATACCGTGTGCAAGCACAGCGCCGTTGAGGGATGCCTGCGCACTGAAATCGGTTTCTGTTAGTCGATATTGCCGGATATATGCGTCAAGCGCAATGAGTACGCGGCTCGTCGTTGCGGTGGACTGCCAATAGCCGCGTCCGCTTTTTTGCATTTGAAGCAGCTCGTATACAAGGTGGCTGATATATGTATCTGTCGCGTCCCATTCAGTCAAAAGGTGAAGCGCAAGCGCATATCGTTCCGCAGTGCTGTTGTAGAAATACCAATACCGTGTTGCCGGATCGATTTGGAAAGATGCGCCCCGGGGAGTAAGCGTCATACAGTTTTTTATGCGCTGAATTGCGCGCTCAGTTAGCGGGCGGTTTCCGGATGCAAGACTTGCCAAGCCTGCAAATGCGTATTCACTGATGCCGCCGTCGGGGTGTGTGATGATGTCGGTAAGGGCGGCAACAGAGACCGGACGTCCTAATCGTGCAAGCACATAGGCAGCATAGGCACGTGGGTACCATAAAGTGTTATCTGATGCTTTTTTGAATTCTGATTCAATATAGTCTATCAATTTCTGTATGTTGAGCGCTGTCGGTATAGCTACATTTTTTTGTTTTGCAAGGGCAAGTATTTCCGCGATGCGCAGCGATACGCTAAAGCTGCTTTCAGTACCATCGCTCCAATACGGAAATCCTCCATCTGTTTTTTGCAGCTGTGCCCAATCCGTTAATTCTTTTTCTACTACTGCCTGTGTGTCACGAACCTCTGATTCTAGGCCGAATACCGTGATGTAGTCGCCGAACGCGATGAGTGGCATGATGCGCGCGGCGCGCTGTTCTAGACAACCGTATGGATAGCGAAATACGTATTCTACGGCGCTTGCCACTGTGCCGAGCCGAGTTGCGTCAAGTTGTATGCGGATGTTTCCTACATCACTATCAGTTTTTGCAGAAATACTGATATATTCCGTACAGATCGTTTCTGTGGTGGCGATTTCACCGACAGTGGTGACGGTTTCGTATACAAAGGGTTTTTCAATTTCCAGCGGTTTATATATGATTTCATTGATACCATCTGCCTGAACAGTGAATGCGAGCGTTATCCATCCGGGGGTATGTGCTTTGACGGTAAACATCACGGTATCTGTTTTTCCCGGTTCAATACGAATATGTTTTTGCGGTTGGTTCTGTACCGCTGCACTGCCTGCCGTCCGGATAAGGTCTCCCGCTTGCGGTGTATAGCCTGTTTTTTCAAGCCCGCGCAAAACGGCAAACGACACAGTAATATCTGTTGTCGCATCACTATTGTTCGTGATTACAACACCTGTTTCGCCGGCATCCCCCGTGCGCAGTATGCGCGGTTCAACATCGCGTACTGAAATAGCCTGCGTGACGGCCAACGTTTCTTCCGCATGCGCAAATGTGTTTCCATTTACACCGATGACGGTGATCACATATTCGGTGAGAGAATCAGGTACGGTAAACGAAGCAGACGCGGTTCCGGTGCTGTCGGTGATAAGCGATGAAGCAAAGAGCGCTGTTGGCCTGAAATCTTTTCTGACATACGGTAAACCACCGTTTTCTGGCGAAGCTGCCGCCGCATTGACCGGTACAGCAGCAAATTCCGCTGACATACTGTCTGCCACTGTTGCCATGCGGTTCATCGTGCGTATTTCGTGCATCTCTCGTGCTCCCGTTCTATAGCTGCCATAAGTTACCGGATCGATAAGAGCGGCGCGGGAATCTGCACTTGCAATACCCCACCTAAATTTATTCGGCGCATAAAAATAATCAAGCGGATTTGTTACGTGGTAATCAATCAAATCGGTTACCCCCCGATCAACAACGAGGAGCGTTATCTCTGCACCGATAATCGGTTTTGCGTCTTTTGCGGCGTGTACGGTTATGGTTGCAGGACTTCCCGGACGGTAACTGTCTTTGTCGGTGCTGATAGCTATGTCAAATGACCGCGGAGTAGGCTCGACAGTGAGCGTTGCTGTTGCGATAATTGCCTGCGGTTTATGTTCATCCCTACTGTCATAATTTTCCGCGGGGGGGCCGTCGCGGTTTGCCGCAGCGGTAACGGTAACATATACAAAAGGAATGTAGCTGTCTTTAATCGGAACGTCAATGACTGTAGACGGTGCGTCAAGCGTATACACCTGTTCGGCAAAGAGCCCTTCTCGTTCAATCGTTACAAGATAACTTCCGCGCGGTAAAGTGCTGGTGAGCAGTAATTGTGCCGTATCTCCTGTAGCGTATCGCTCTTTATCTGGCGTCAGGGAGATTTCTTTTACTGAGTCTCCGAAGCGCGGATTGATCCAGTCGGTACTTGAGACATAGAAATCTCGTTCAGTGATTACGGTACGACCGCGCGCATCTTGTGCGGTCAGCGTGAGCGTATAACTGCCGCTTTCGATAGGCGTTACGGTAAACTGTTCATTGGATTCTGGCGATTGCGGGAATGGAACGGTACCGGTTTTTTCGACAATTTTTGTGGGCTGCCGCGTGTATTGAATAAAGCCGTACCCATCTTCATATGGAACGGACTCCCAACTTTCGCGGCTCAATTCGTACGTTATCGTTGCTGTGCGCGGCATATCTGCGGGCAGCGGAAAAGTACCTTCGGGCGTTGCAAGCGTATAGCCGAACTGGAGCGGCTTGTTTTTCTGCGCAAAACCGGTACTCTTTAGCAGGCGTATGCCGATATAGAACGACGCGGGATGTACAATAGTTTGCGCACGGACAGCAATCATCTGATTGCCGCTGTCAGTAACCTGCGCTTCAAGCGAATAGCGGTATGCATTTCCTGCTTTTGATTCATTTCCGGTTACCACCGAACTGTGCGCCGTGCCTGCATCGGAAAGTCCTGTTGTTTCCGATTCATGAAAATACGGTTCCACATCGTTATTCCATCGGTTCCATTGATTCGGCCCGAACGTCATGTCGGCATATGTATTTCCCGGAGGAGCGAAGGTGATCCGTTCACGGAGCCAGTCGACAGTAACGTTTCCTCCGGCAAGCGAGCCGCCACCGAAATACTGTGCCGCAATTTCTGCGCTTACGGTATCACCGCGGAAGTAAACCACGGGTGGGATTGCCACTGTGGCTTCAAAACGGAGCCGTTCAAAATACTGTATGGTAACGGCGCATACTTCTTTTGCTAGTGAACCGTCATCGCGGCTGTATTCAATGTAATAGACCCCTGGCTTTATATCTGGAGGGATTGTCCAGGTGGCGCTTGCTGTCCCTTTATCTGATGTCGTGCCATTAGCGGTAGCATATACCGTCCGGTGCCGTTGCCATGTACTGTCGGTAAACTTCATGGTATATGGACCGATGTAATCGCTGTAGATGCCGGCAGTCAATGTGCGATCAACTGCCTTTATGCTGACTGTTTCGCCCGGTTGATATAATCCGCGGTCGGTAAACAAAAATGTTACAGCGCGTTGCGGAATGGCCGTCCCTGTCGTAACAGCTGGTATACTGGAAACACGATGTGTTGTAGTGTGGAACGCCGTTATGCTGCATACGACTCGGTCATCGCTAGTGGCGACTTCAAGCCATGCCCACGATTCATCAGAATCAGGTGCTTCTCTGTCGATGATGGCCAATCCATCTTTATCTGTTGTTGTCTGTACATGCCGATTTACCTGCCCAGACAATACCGCAGCAAGTTGTGTGCGCTGTTCTGTGTTTGCTGCGTCAGGCGTTATGAGCGATACGGCGGCATCCGCAACCGGTGTGCCGGTTGTTAGACTGGTAACGAATATCGCTGTTTTATTATATGCGCGCCGCACCGTTACCCCTAAATCGGTTACTTGAATGAATGACTCGTGTTCTGCTGTCTGCGGGCGGCTGTCTCTCAGTGAGTAGGGGATGGTGCTCGTGAATTGCACTGCGCCACGAAATCCGCCGTTTGTCCGTTCAAGTGCCGGAGACAGGTCAACCGTCTGAATGATACGTGTATTATTTTCCTCTTTGTGTACCGGTATCGAAACAGAGTACGGTTTCGGAGGTGTATATACGGCGCTCACTCCTGCAAGAGGCGTAATCGTATAGCTGCCGGATTTTAAAATATTTTGGTATTCAAACGCGGTGCAAGGGGTGAACTGTGATTCAAGGATGACAAAGCCGCTCTGTTTAAAAGAGGCAAAACTGTCAGCATTTGGAACAGATATCGTTTGTGAGATAGGTAGGTCATACGACTGTCCATAGACATCTTTAACAGTATGTGCCGCAAGCGTAAATGAATATTCAGCTCCATATGTTACCGGCAGC
The DNA here is from genome assembly GCA_017470085.1 of Treponema sp. Taxonomy (GTDB): domain Bacteria; phylum Spirochaetota; class Spirochaetia; order Treponematales; family Treponemataceae; genus Treponema_D. Next base: position 3,357 of record JAFUFE010000127.1, on the reverse strand, counting down.
TGTGTCACTGTAATAGTGCGTCCGGAAATGGCAATGTTTTCGTGCGTTATCTCCATTGCCGGGGAAAAAGAAAACGCTTCAAGAAGAGCCAGCTCAAGCCCCGGCGCGATGCGATGATTGAATGTGATGTACAGCTCCGATCTGCCGGATACGCTTTCAAGCGTACAGGGACGCAGCGTATGAAAACGATGCGTTTGCTCTTTTGTTGTTTCGTAACAGCTTTTGTCTGGCATAGCTCCTTTGGCAAGCGTTATGGTTATCTCTGCGTTGCGCGGTAACGTGTCGATTACGGTAAGCAGTATTGTCTGTCTATCAATTTGTCGTGTGGAAAATCGATACGATTGCTTGTGCTGTGCCGCAGTTACCGAAATATAATTTTTTACTACAGCCGCGTTGACGGTATTTGAAAAAGTAAGGGCGATATCTTGTGCGTATTCAGGAGGAATGTCATCCGTATTGAGTGAGATATTTTTTTCACGACGGGCAATGTAGCCGGGTTCAATCGAAGTGAGGCGTAGCTCTTCCGTATGGAAAACATATTCGCGTGTACCGGAAATACGCGTGCCGTGAATGGACGTAAAATTTTTGTCGATGTGTACCGTGTACAGTTTTTGCGGGATCAATTTTTCTTCGCAGTCAAAGCTGAGCAAGCCTGTTCCATACCAGCGGAAAACTCCTTTAAGCGGCGGAACAATCGTCACTCCGGGATATGTTTCGAGCGGCTCCCCCAGTTTTTGCAGCGCGATTACCGGCTCGGAAAACTGTATCTGTATGGACGGAAACTGAACGCGCGCTGGTATTTCACCGTCAGGAGCAAATGAGGTAACGAAAAATGATGTGTCAGGTTTTGCTGGAATATTTTTTTGTGCTGTTGAACCACATGCAGAAAATACAGTTGCTACAAACAGCATCCCTAGTGAAAGCCAACGTGAAGCTCGCTGATAAAAACATGTCTGTGCCAGCATCTTTTGTACGCTCCCTATACAAAATCGTCAGTTACTTCCTGTGCTGCTTTCTGTTTTTACTGTGTGTCTGTGCGCTGAATTCAACGCACATGGTTTAGTATATTATAAAAACAACACGCATAGAAAGAAGGTTGCGCATTATTTTGGAGTTTATTTTTCTTGCGATGCGAAATCGTAAGGATGGCTATACCGCTCGCTGAAAATCTGATGTATACCAGCTGTCGCTCAATCTACTGGTTTGGCTACGCTGCACTGTAAATGTGCGTTTAACACGATACTCAAAAAGAGCCACTCGATAAAATTGCACAAGCCAAGGAAGAGACGTTTTCGCGACATGCAATTAATACGTGGTTTCCGTACACAGCAATGGCAGATTTTTTTTTCAGTATGTGAGGGGGGGGTGTAGATCATGTGCAAAAAATATGTCAGCTATGCCTGTTAATCGGTTGCCTGTTTTTACACGGACGCCAACAGCGGTAAAAACGCCGCATCGTCCATGTGCGATGTCTGCACGGCGCGGACAATAGCCTCGCTGAGAACGGTTGCTGCAAGTGTACCTACGTAATCTATGTTTGCTGTTGTCGTCTTGCCGACTGAAAACGCATAGATAGTGTCGCCGTCAGCATTCGTGCCGACTGGATTGATGCACCGCCCCAGCGCGGCGCGCGCCATAGCCGCAATTTTATTCATTTCAACTTGATTGAATGCTGCATTGGTAAATATAGCAGCAAGCGTGGTGTGCGCGCCGCGTTCTTTGCGCGCATTGGATAAAGCGTCCGCCGTGTCGATAAATGCTGTACGCGCTGTGTTGAGTGTGCCGCCGATTTTTTTACCGGTATGAAAATCGAATACATCTCCGAACGCATTGACGACGGCGAGCGCCCCAATTTTGAGCGCCCCGCATTGTACAGCGTAATACTGCATGCCGGACTTCTGACCGCACCGGATGCCGTTGAGTTTTCCTATGGTCGCCCCGGTACCGGCACCGACGATGCCTGCTCCGGGGCAGTTTTTTTCTGCAGCGATGCACGCGTCGTATCCCATCTGTGCATCGGGACGAATTGCGGCGTTTCCGATGTGCAAATCAAAGATGCATGATTGGCAGACGAGCGGCACACACGCGTTTCCAATGCGGTACCCCATGCCGTGTTCTTCACAGTAACGCATGACACCCGTTGCCGCGTCAAGGCCAAATGCTGAACCACCTGAAAACACGAGCGCGTTGAGCGAGTGTTCGTGCGAAAGCGGCATGATGAGCGCAGCCTCGCGGCCAGCTGCGCCACCACCACTTATGTCTATGCCACCGGCATTATGCGTGTCAAACAGAACGACTGTTACACCAGTCATACCTGTATAATCTTGTGCGTTGCCAATCCGTATGCCATCAATGGCGGTGATAGGAATTTCAGATAAGTGCATGCGCGATTTCATCTAATATTTTCTGTGCGACAGCCATTTTGCTCAACAGCGGCAATTCAATCTCTTTCTGTGCTGTAATGATGGTTACGACATTTGTGTCGGTTCCGAATATGGCGCCTGCTGTCGCGAGATTATTTGCGACAATCATATCAAGATTTTTGTCTTTCAGTTTTGCGCGCGCGCGTTCACGCATTTGTTCTGTTTCCATGGCAAAGCCGCATAAAAATTGCTGTGGCTGTTTGTGCGCACCTACGTATGCCAGAATGTCATCAGTGCGGTTCAGGGGAAGATTGAGCTCTCCGTCAGATTTTTTAATTTTTTGGTTACTGTATGAACGAGGTGTGTAGTCTGCGACTGCCGCCGCTTTGATAATTATGTCTTTGTCGCAATACGCTTCTTTGACAGCGGTATACATATCTTTTGCACTGACGACAGGAATGTGCGTAACGAATAAAGGCGGCGCAATCTCTGTTGGTCCACTGATGAGCGTTACCTCTGCTCCACGGAGAGCGGCACCGGCAGCAATGGCGTATCCCATTTTCCCAGTTGAATGATTGGAGATAAAACGCACCGGATCGATGGCTTCTTGTGTTGGTCCCGCGGTAACCAACACTTTTTTGCCAGCAAAATCATGTGTATAAGCAATCTCGTGCGCGATATGTTCATATATGTGTTCGATCGGAGCGAGTGCGCCGGTGCCGCTGTCGCCACAGGCAAGAAATCCGTCTGCACTGTCGATAATCTTCATGCCGTACGAACGGCACCGCGCGATGTTTTCCTGCGTGATAGGATTCTTCAGCATGGCGGTGTTCATAGCGGGCGCAAGAAGCTTTGGGCACGTGCACGCTAAAAACGTTGTTGACAGCATGTCGTCAGCAAGGCCATGCGCAACTTTTGCTATGGTATGCGCGGTTGCCGGCGCAATAATGGCACAGTCAGCTTTTTTTGCGAGTGCAATGTGGCTGACTTTAAA